>NZ_JBEXFG010000042.1:0-59634 GCF_040606675.1 Streptomyces sp. NPDC005393
CTTGGAGGACAAACCTCTTCTACAGCAGCTCCGCTGCCTCGTTCACCAGCCTTGACGAACAGTCCCCACGCCTAACTGAACGGCGTTGGGTCTAGCGGTCTACGAGGTCTGATCGGCGAAGCGCCGGGCCGGTCCGCCGGCCCGGCGCTTCGTATGTCGTTTGTCGTATGGCGTACGAGGATCCGCGACGCTAGCTCTTCTTGCCCGCCGTCGCGGTCGCCGTCGCCGTCGCCGCGTCGTCCAGGGTGTCCTCCGGCTCACGGCCCGGCGTGGGGATGTTGAACTTCGTGATCACGAAGCGGAACAGCAGGTAGTAGACGACGCCGAACGCCAGCCCGATCGGGATGATCAGCCACGCCTTCTCGCTGTGCGACCACCCCAGCAGATAGTCGAAGAGCCCGCCCGAGAACGTGAAGCCGCTGCGTATCCCGAGCGCCCAGGTCAGCGCCATGGACACACCGGTCAGCACCGCGTGGATCCCGTAGAGCACCGGCGCGATGAACATGAACGAGAACTCGATCGGCTCCGTCACACCCGTGACGAAGGCCGTCAGCGAGACCGAGATCATCATGCCCATCACGGCCTTGCGCCGCTCCGGACGGGCGCAGTGCGCGATCGCCAGACCGGCGGCCGGCAGCGCGAACATCATGATCGGGAAGAAGCCGGTCATGAACATTCCGGCCGACGGGTCGTCGTGGAAGTAGCGCGCGATGTCACCGTGGTACGTCTGCCCGCCCGAGCTGAAGTCGCCGAACTGGAACCAGGCGAACGAGTTCAGCAGCATATGCATGCCGACCGGGATCAGCAGCCGGTTGACCACCCCGAAGATTCCGGAGCCGACCGCGCCGTTCGCCGAGAGCCACTCGGAGAAGCTGTTGAGGCCATCGCCGATCGGGCCCCACAGATAGCCGAAGACGACGCCGTAGAGCAGCCCCGCGAAGGACATCAGGATCGGGATGAAGCGGCGGCCGCTGAAGAAACCCAGCCAGTCCGGGAGCCGGGTGCGGTGGTACTTCTCCCACAGCACGGCAGCGGTCAGCCCGACCACGATGCCGCCGAGGACGCCCGGGTCCTCCGGCTTGCCGGTCACATCGCTGACGAAGCCGGTCAGGATGTTCTTGTAGACGAGGAAGCCGACGAGGGCGGCGAGCGCGGTGGTGCCGTCCGACTTCTTCGCGAAGCCGATGGCCACGCCGATGCAGAAGAGCAGGGCCAGGTTGTCGAAGAGCGCGCCGCCCGCGTGGGCGAAGATCTCCGCGAGCTTGTTCCAGCCGAGTCCGGTCTTGCCGAAGACATCGTCCTGGCCGAGGCGGCTCAGGATGCCCGCGGCGGGCAGGGCGGCGACGGGCAGCTGGAGGCTGCGTCCGATCTTCTGCATACCCTTGATCAGACCCGCACCCCGCTTCTGGGCGGGCGCCGCCGAGGCCGTGGCCGTACTCATCGGATTCCTCCTGGTGAGGCGGGCTCTCGGGAATGGGGGTGGCCCGCGATATGGTCTACACCACAAGTGGTGTAGACCTGTTGTAGCACGTGAGGATCCGATAAGAGAATCCATCGTTCCATGTGGTCTGAACCACTGATGACCCGGGGGTGCGAGCGGGTGCCGGGGTGCCGTCCGTTCATCCAACCCGCATAATGGTGTAGACCACTTGGCGATACGACAGGAGTGGACATGGCCAGCAAGGCTGAGAAGATCGTCGCGGGGCTCGGCGGTATCGACAACATCATTGAGGTCGAGGGCTGCATCACCCGGCTCCGCACCGAGGTCAAGGACCCCTCCCTCGTCGACGAGGCCGCACTGAAGGCCGCGGGCGCGCATGGCGTGGTGAAGATGGGCAGCGCGATCCAGGTCGTCATCGGCACCGACGCGGACCCCGTCGCCGCCGAGATCGAAGACCTCATGTGACCTGCTGAGCCATCGGCCGTCCCCCGGGGACGCCGCCGGCCCAGGGCCCCGATCCTCACCGGACCGGGGCCCTCCGTGTTGCCGATAGGCTCATCTCATGTCTCGTATCGACGGCCGCACCCCCGATCAGCTCCGCCCCGTGACCATTGAGCGCGGATGGAGCAAGCACGCCGAGGGCTCCGTCCTCGTCTCCTTCGGCGACACCCGTGTCCTGTGCACCGCGAGCGTCACCGAGGGCGTACCGCGCTGGCGCAAGGGCAGCGGCGAGGGCTGGGTCACCGCCGAGTACGCGATGCTGCCGCGCGCCACCAACACCCGCGGCGACCGCGAGTCCGTCCGCGGCAGGATCGGCGGCCGTACGCATGAGATCTCCCGCCTCGTCGGCCGCTCGCTGCGCGCCGTCATCGACTACAAGGCGCTCGGCGAGAACACCGTCGTCCTGGACTGCGATGTCCTCCAGGCCGACGGCGGCACCCGCACCGCCGCCATCACGGGCGCGTATGTGGCCCTCGCCGACGCCATCGGCTGGGCCCAGGGCAAGAAGCTGATCAAGGCCAACCGGCAGCCGCTGACCGGGACCGTCGCCGCCGTCAGCGTCGGCATCGTCGGCGGCGTCCCCATGCTCGACCTCTGCTACGAGGAGGACGTGCGCGCCGAGACCGATATGAACGTCGTCTGCACCGGCGACGGCCGCTTCGTCGAGGTACAGGGCACCGCGGAGGGCGAGCCCTTCGCCCGCGAGGAGCTCAACGGGCTGCTGGACCTCGCCGTCGCGGGCTGCGGCGCGCTGGCCGTCATCCAGCGCGCGGCGCTCGACACGGTCCTGTGAGCAACCAGCGAGCGGCGCTTGGCGTTTAGTCAGGTACCAACAGGTACGTACCGACACCCGGCCGCGGGAGCGCGCATCGCGCCCCGCGGCCGGTCCACCGGGGAGGGGACCCGTTCCATGGCGCCGCGCCACTACCGCCGCCGCACCACCACCGCCATCACCGCACTCGCCGCCGTCGCGCTCGCGGTGCCGATCACCGTCGGCTGCAGCGCCGTGGAGAAGGCCCTCGACTGCGCCCAGCTCGCCGTCGAGATATCCAACGACGTCGACAACCTCCAGGACGCCGTGACCGGCGCCGCCGTCAACCCGGACGACGCCGACAAGATCCTCGACGCCCTCGACAAGGACATCGCCAAGGTGGGCGACCGCACCGACAACGCGGACGTCGGCAAGGCCGTTGACAACCTCCAAAAGGCCGTGGACAACGTCCAGAAGTCCGTCGACAGCGGCAAGAACCCCGATCTGACCCCCGTCAAGGACGCGGCGGGCGAGCTGACCAACGTCTGCACCCCCTGACGTCCCCTTGATAATCAGAGCCATGCAGCAACGTTCCGAGGGACACCTCCCGCACCCCCGCCGCCTGATCCTCGCCACCCGCAACGCCTACAAGATCACCGAGCTGCGCTCGATCCTGGGCGAATCCGGCCTCGACGTCGAACTCGTCGGCGCCGACGCCTATCCCGAGGTCCATGACATCAAGGAGACCGGTGTGACCTTCGCGGAAAACGCCCTCCTCAAGGCCCACACCCTGGCCCGGGCCACCGGCCACCCGGCCATCGCCGACGACTCCGGCCTGTGCGTCGACATCCTTGGCGGCGCCCCCGGCATCTTCTCCGCCCGCTGGTCGGGCGGGCACGGCGACGACCGCGGCAACCTCGACCTGCTGCTCGCCCAGCTCGCCGACGTCCCCGACGAACACCGCGCCGCCCACTTCGAATGCGCCGCCGCCCTCGCCCTCCCCGACGGCACCGACCGCGTCGTCTCCGGCCGGCTCACCGGCACCCTCCGCCACGAGCCCACCGGCGGCGGAGGCTTCGGCTACGACCCCATCCTCCAGCCCGACGGCGAAACCCGCACCTGCGCCGAACTGAGCCCCGAGGAGAAGAACGCCATCAGCCACCGCGGCAAGGCCTTCCGGGCGATCGCCCCGATCGTCCGCGAACTGCTGGGGTGAGCGGAGCGACAACGAAGGGGCGGTCCGCTGGCTCAGCGGACCGCCCCTTCGCATCCAAGGTCAGTGCGGCCGGTGGGACTCGAACCCACATGGGATTTCTCCCAAGGGCACCTAAAACCCTCGCTTATACCAATTCAGCAACGGCCGCCAGGCAAGCCATCCTAGCGGTCTGACAGCTTCCGTGACACACGAGTACGGCTCAGGCGCCGACCCGGCGCTCTCCATGGCGTCTACCGCCTCGACACCAGGTGCTCGTGACGGCGTGGCAGTTGGCCCACCATGCGAGAGGTCCCGCACCGAGGCGGTGCGGGACCTGTCGGGGAAGGGTGGGCTCAGAGGTCCAGGTCCTTGATGATCTTGGCTACGTGGCCGGTGGCCTTGACGTTGTAGAGGGCGCGCTCGACCTTGCCCTGTTCGTCGACGATGACGGTCGAGCGGATCACGCCGGTGACCGTCTTGCCGTAGAGCTTCTTCTCGCCGAAGGCGCCGTAGGCCTCGAGGACCTCCTTGGAGGGGTCGCCGAGGAGGGTGACCTTGAGGGACTCCTGCTCGCGGAACTTGGCGAGCTTTTCGGGCTGGTCGGGGGAGATGCCGATGACGTCGTAGCCGTGGCCGGAGAGGAATTCGAGGTTGTCGGTGAAGTCGCACGCCTGCTTGGTGCAGCCCGGGGTGAGGGCGGCGGGGTAGAAGTAGACGATGACCTTGCGGCCCGCGTGGTCGGCGAGCGAGACCTGCTTGCCGTCCGCGTCGGGGAGGGTGAAGGCGGGGGCGGTGCCGCCGGGCTGCAGTCGCTCGCTCATGATCTGGTGCTCCTCGTGGCTTCGGGGGTACATACCGACATTAGCCAGCTTCCCGACCGGGGGTGCCGTGGGGCGCAGATGAGGGTGAGCTGACAGACTGTCCATTACGAATCATCGAGACTGACGGAGGCAGCGCGGTGTCGGATGCCAGGACCCCTGCGCAGATCGAGGCGGACATCGCCCGCAGACGGCAGGAGCTCGCCGTGACGCTCGACGAGATCGGGGTGCGGGTGCACCCGAAGACGATCATGGGGGACGCGAAGGCGAAGGCGGCGTCGGCCGTGGACCGGACCGCGGGGCGGGCGTATGTGTCCGCGAACCGGGTGGTCACGAATGTGCGCGGCCAGTTCGTGTCGGAGGAGGGGGCGCCCCGGATGGAGCGGATCGTGCCGGCCGCGCTCGTCGTGGTGGGGCTGGTCGCGCTGCTCGCGCTCTCCTCGAAGTCGTCGAGGTCCTCGAAGTCCTCGAAGTTCCCGAAGTGCTCGAAGCGGCGTCGGTCCTAGGGCCGACGGGGGCTGTGGCTGCCCTGGGGCGCCGGTACGCCGCCCGGCCAGGTACGGTCGTAATGTGAGTGCGAACACGTCCCATGACAAGCTGCCCATCCGGATGCTGCACGACCGGGTGCTGGTCCGTACCGACATTCCGGAGGGCGAGCGCCGGTCGACCGGCGGCATCGTCATCCCGGCGACCGCGGCGGTCGGCAGGCGGCTGGCCTGGGCCGAGGTGGTCGCGGTCGGGCAGAGCGTACGGACCGTGGAGCCGGGCGACCGGGTGCTCTACGACCCGGAGGACCGGGCCGAGGTCGAGGTCCGCGGGGTGGCCTATGTGCTGATGCGGGAGCGCGATCTGCACGCGGTGGCCGCGGAGCGGCTGGAGGGCGCCGAGGACTCCACGGGTCTGTACCTGTAGGACGCAGCAGACGCAGCAGACGAACAGAGGGTGGTGACGTTCCGCGTCACCACCCTCTGCCGTGCGTCAGCCGCTCTCCGGGTCTCCCGGGTCTTCGGGTCCGCCCGGCCCCCCGCCCCCGGGATCGAAGGTCGGGTCATCGGTCGGGAAGCCGTCGGTCGGCGGGGTCGTCGGCGGCTCCGTCGTCGGCTCGGCCGGCGGGCTGTAGGTGGGCTCCGTCGGGATCGAGGGGTCCGACGGGACCGTGGCCGGGGGAGTGGTGACGACCGGCGGCAGGGGGGCGGGGGGCTCGGGGCTGGCCGGCGGGTCGTACGGGGTGTCCGTACCGTCCTCCAGCCGCAGGTCGAAGTCGGCCGGCGGCTTTCCGTCCAGCGCGCCCGCGGTGTACTGGGCCCAGATCTCGGCGGGGTAGCCGCCGCCGTTGACGCGGTCCAGGCCCGTCGCCCCGTACAGCGGCTTCTGTACGCCCGTGTTGGAGTCCTGGCCCATCACGGCCACCACGGTCGCCAGATCCGGGGTGTAGCCCGCGAACCAGGCGGCCTTGTCCTCCTCCGCGGTGCCGGTCTTGCCGGCCGCGGGGCGCTCGGCGGCCTGGGCGGCGGTGCCGGTGCCGCCGTCGACCACGCTCTGCAGTATCGAGGTGGTGGTGTCGGCGGCGCTCCGCGGAATGGCCTGCCGGCTGTCCCGCGCCGGGAGCTTGATCTGCGCACCGTCCTTGGTCATCTCCGCGACCAGGCTGTACTTCCCGTGCTCGCCGTGGTTGGCGAGGGTCGCGTAGGCCTCGGTCATGTCCAGCACGCTGGCGGTGGCGGGGCCGAGCGCGATGGAGGGGGAGGCGTGCAGATCGGGGGTTTTCTTGGGGACGCCGAGGTCGATGGCGGTCTGCTTGACCTTGGCGGGGCCCACGTCCTCGGCCATTTGCGCGTACACGGAGTTCACCGAGTTGTCGGTGGCCGTGGTGACGTCGATGTCGCCGTAGTCGACGTCGTCCTCGTTGGCGGGGGAGTAGCCGGTGGGGCCGTCCGGGCCGATGACCTCACGCTCGTTGTCGCCGTTGTAGAGCGTGTCCTGGGTGATCGTCTGTCCGTCCTGGGTGGTGGCCCCATAGCGCACCGCCGAGGTGAAGACAAATGGCTTGAAAGTGGATCCCACCTGGTAGTCACGGCGCGTCGCGTTGTTGACGAACTGCTTGGTGTAGTCGATCCCGCCGTAGAGGGCGACCACCTTCCCGGTCTTGGGATCGATCGAGGCGCCGCCCGCCCGGACGTACGAGTCGACCTTGCGGTCCTTGCTGAGCTTGCTCATCAGCCGGTCCCGCACGGCCTCGGTGAAGGCGTCCTGCTTCTTCTTGTCGATCGTGGTGGTGATGCGGTAGCCGCCGCGTGCCAGGGTCTGCTCGTCGATGATCCCGTTGCTGGTGAGGTAGTCCTCGACCGCCTCGACGAGATAGCCGCGCTGCCCGGACATGCCGGAGGGGGCCCTGGCCTCGGTGGGCGCCGGGAAGGTCATCTTGTTGCGCTCGGCCCGGCTCAGCCAGCCCTTCTTGACCATGCCGTCGAGCACATAGTTCCAGCGGGCCACCGCCTGCCGCTTGTTCTGCGGATGGGAGACGATGTCGTACGCGCTGGGGGCGTTGAGCAGGGTCGCCAGATAAGCGCTCTGCGCGGTGTTGAGCTTGCCGATGTCCTTGCCGTAGTAGGCCTGGGCGGCGGCCTGGATCCCGTAGGCGTTGCGGCCGAAGTAGCTGGTGTTGAGGTAGCCCTCAAGGATCTTGTCCTTGCTCACCTCGCGGTCCAGCTTGATCGCGATGAAGAACTCCTTCACCTTGCGGCTGACCGTCTGCTCCTGGTCCAGGTAGTAGTTCTTCACATACTGCTGGGTGATGGTGGAGCCGGACTGCTTGCCCTTGCCGGTGGCGGTGTTCCAGGCGGCGCGGACCATCGCCTCGGGGTTGATCGCCGACTCGGAGTAGAAGCCCCGGTCCTCGGCCGCCAGCACCGCGTGCTGGGTGCGCTTGGGCACCTGGCTGAGCGGGACGTTCTCCCGGTTGACCTGGCCCTCGCGGGCCAGCTGGGAGCCGTCGGAGTAGAGGAAGACATTGCTCTGGGCGATGGCGGCCTTGTTGGCCGCGGGGATGTCGACGAGCAGATAGCCGGTGACGAGCCCGCCCGCGACCAGCAGGACGATCAGCAGAAAGCCGCCGAGCACCAGGCGCCAGGTGGGGAGGAGGCGGCGCCAACCGGTGCGCCGGGGCCGGCCCTTTCTGCCCTTGGCGGGTTTGCCGTCCGCGCGGTCCATGCCGACCACGCCGTCCATGCCGTGGGTGGCGGGGGTGTCACCGTTGGTGTCGTTGGTGCTGTGCCGGTCGCCCGTTGCGGCGGCGTCGCCGTCGATCAGCTGGGGCTCGTCGCTCATGTCTCCTGAGACTCCTCGGCCGCCGTCGAGGGTTGCGCCGCGGCGGAATCGTGCACGGTCGGGCGATTCGCGTCGTACGCCCCATAAAACACTGTCGCATCATCCGTTCCGGGCCGGGGCTGTGGCGCGCACCTGTGACTGGTCTGTGACCGGCCGAATGGATGATTTCCCTCACACCATCCGGTGAATAATGCCTGGCCGTCTGATCGGCCGTCGGACTAGGCTCCTGTGCTTTGGCGCCGGTCGGGTCGCCGGGTCTTCGGGGAGGGAGGCGGGCGAATGCGGCTGTATATGGCCGTCGCGGTGAGCGGGTTCAAACGCTACGCGACCTACCGGGTCGCCACCGTGGCCGGGGTGTTCACCAATACCGTTTTCGGCTTCATCGTCGCCTATACCTACACCGCGTTGTGGGACGAGCGACCCCATCTCGGCGGTTATGAGCTCTCCCAGGCCCTGACCTTCGTCTGGCTCGGCCAGGCGCTGCTCGCGGCCGTCGCGCTGCTCGGCGGCGGCTTCCAGGAGGAGCTGCAGGAGCGGATCCGCTCCGGTGACATCGCCGTCGACCTCTACCGCCCCGTCGACCTCCAGCTGTGGTGGCTGGCCGGAGAGCTCGGCCGGGCCCTGTTCCAGCTGCTCGGGCGCGGTGTCGTGCCGATGGCGCTGGGTGCGCTGGTCTTCGAACTCAGCCTGCCTTCCTCCCCGCTGACCTGGCTGTGTTTTCTGCTGTCGGTGGTGCTCGCGGTGTGTGTCGGCTTCGCGGTGCGCTATCTGGTCGCGCTCGCCGCCTTCTGGCTGCTCGACGGCTCGGGACTGGCCATGATGAGCGGGCTGCTGTGTCTGTTCTTCTCGGGGATGATCCTGCCGCTCAATGTGTTTCCCGGGCGGCTCGGCGAGATCGCCCGCGCGCTGCCGTGGGCGGCGATGCTCCAGGTGCCCGCGGACATCTTCCTGGAGGAGCGCCGGGGGACGGGGCTGCTCCGGGCGTTCGGCTTCCAGGTGGGGTGGGCGGTGGCGCTGTTCGCGGCCGGGCGTGCGCTGCAGTCGGTCGCCACCCGGAAGGTGGTCGTCCAAGGTGGCTGACTCCGCCCTGGGGCAGGGACTGCGCGCCTACGCCCTGATCGTGGCGATGTGGGTGCGCTCCACGATGGCGTATCGCACCTCGTTCCTGATCATGACCGTCGGGAATTTCGCGGCGACCGCGCTGGACTTCGTGGCGATCGCGCTGATGTTCTCTCACATCGGTACGCTCGGCGGCTTCACCCTCGCCGAGGTGGCCTTTCTCTACGGCACCACCAGCACCGCCTTCGGCCTCGCCGACCTGGCGCTCGGCACCATGGGCCGGCTGGGCCAGCGGGTGCGTGACGGGACGATGGACACCCTGCTGGTACGGCCCGTGCCGATCCTCGCCCAGGTCGCCGCCGACCGCTTCGCGCTGCGCAGGCTCGGCCGGGTCAGCCAGGGGGCGCTGCTGCTCGGCTGGTCGCTGACCCGGCTGGACATCGGCTGGACGGCCGACCGGGTGCTGCTGATGCCGGTGATGCTGCTGAGCGGGGGCGCGATCTTCGGGGCGCTGTTCGTGCTCGGCGGCGCCTTCCAGTTCTGGGCCAAGGACGCCTCTGAGGTGCAGAACGCCTTTACGTTCGGCGGGACCACGCTGCTGGAGTACCCGCCGACGGTCTTCGGGAAGGAACTGCTGCGCGGTGTCACCTTCGTGATCCCGCTGGCCTTCGTCAACTGGCTGCCCGCGCTGCACATCCTGGGCCGGCCGAATCCGCTGGGGCTGCCGGGGTGGCTCGGCTTCGCCGCCCCGCTGGTCGCGGCCGGCTGCTGCGCGGTCGCGGGGCTGGCGTGGCGGGCGGGGCTGCGCGCGTACCAGAGCACCGGGAGCTGAGGGGGACCGCGAGATGGACGACTTCATCGAACTCGACGGCGTCGAGAAGGTGTTCGAGGTGCGGCGCAGGGCCGGGCTGCTGCGCCGTGAGCGGCGCGAGGTGCGCGCCGTGGACGGCATCAGCTTCCGGGTGCCGCGCGGCGAGATGGTCGGCTACATCGGCCCGAACGGCGCCGGGAAGTCCACCACCATCAAGATGCTGACCGGCATCCTGGTGCCCAGCGGCGGGCGGCTGCGGGTCGCCGGAATCGACCCCTCACGCGAGCGGACGCGGCTCGCGCGCCGGATCGGCGTGGTCTTCGGACAGCGGACGACCCTGTGGTGGGATCTGCCGCTGCGCGATTCGTACGCGCTGGTGCGGCGGATGTACCGGATCCCGGACGACCGCTACCGGGAGAACCTGGACCGCTGTGTCGAACTGCTCAACCTCGGCGCGCTGCTGGACGTGCCGGTCCGTCAGCTCTCGCTCGGCCAGCGGATGCGCGGCGATATCGCGGCCGCCCTGCTGCACGACCCCGAGGTGCTCTATCTCGACGAGCCGACGATCGGGCTCGATGTGGTCAGCAAGGCCAAGGTGCGGGAGTTCCTGCGCGAGGTGAACGCCGAGCGCGGCACCACCGTGCTGCTCACCACCCACGATCTGACCGATATCGAACAGCTCTGCAAGCGGGTGATGGTCATCGACCACGGCCGGCTGGTCTACGACGGCGGTCTCGGCGGGCTGCACGCGGTGGGGGAGAGCGAGCGCACCCTCGTCGTCGATCTGGAGCGGGAGCTGCCGCCCATCGAGATCCCCGGTTCGCGGACGGTGAAGGTCGAAGGGCCCCGGCAGTGGCTGGCGTTCCCGGCGACCAGCAGCGCGGCGCCGATCGTCGCGGCGGTGGCCGACGGCTATCCGCTGGTGGATCTGTCGGTGCGTGAGCCGGACATCGAGGACGTCATCGCCAGAATGCTCTTCTCGCGGCGGCCGGGGATGTGAGACGGCCCAGGGCGGGCGGCCGCTATTAGTCTGTCCGTATGACGAGCGCTGGTTCTTCCCAGGGGGCGAGCCCCGACCTTCCCGGCGACGCCCGGATGAGGGCCTCCGACGCCGAGCGGGAGCGTGTCGCCGAGGCGCTGCGGGAAGCCGTCGCCGAGGGCCGCCTGGACATGGAGGAGTTCGAGGAGCGGCTGGAGGCGGCGTACGAGGCGCGCACCCACGCCCAGCTGGAGCCGCTGGTACGGGACCTCCCGGTGCCCGGCTCGGCCGCCCTGGGCGCGCTGTCCGCGCCCGTCGGCGACCGCACCGGCCGGCGGGAGCGGATCGGCGGCGCGCCGACCTCCCGGATGGGGATCGCGATCCTGGGCGGCTTCCAGCGCAAGGGCACCTGGACCGCGCCGCGCGCCTTCACCGCCTTCGCGTGCATGGGCGGCGGTGAGATCGATCTGCGCGAGGCCCGCTTCGAGGCCCGGGAGACGGTCATCCGCTGCTTCGCCCTCATGGGCGGGGTGAACGTCATCGTGCCGCCGGACATCGAGACGCATGTCGGCGGCATCGGCATCATGGGCGGCTTCGACCACTCGGGTACCGCCGACGGCGAGCCCGGCGCGCCGCGCGTGACCGTCACGGGCCTGGCGCTCTTCGGCGGGGTCACTGTCGAGCGCAAGCTGCGCAAGGACGAGCACAAGCGGCTCAAGGCGGAGCGGCGCCGGCTGAGGGCGGAGCGCCGGGAGCGGCTGCGCGACGCTCGCCGGGACCGCCGTGAGCTGCGGGACTAGAGCGTCGCCGCCGCGCTGCCCCTGAGGTCCTGCAGGTCCAGCACCCGCGCCATCGCCCGGTAGCCCTCGTCGCTCGGGTGCAGATGGTCGCCCGAGTCGTACGTCGGGCGCAGCCGCAGCGGGCTGATCGGGTCGCGCAGCGCCTTGTCGAAGTCCACGACCTCGTCGAAGACCTTCCCGGCGCGGATCTGCGTGTTGATCTGCTCGCGTACGGCGTCGAGCAGGGGGGTGTAGCCCCGGTGGCCGTAGAAGGGCGTCACGGTGGATCCGATGACCCGCAGGCCGCGCGCGTGCGCCTGCTCGGCCAGCCGCTTCAGCCCGGACACGATCTTGGTCGGGTCGGTCACATGGGGAATGCGCAGTATGTCGTTGACGCCGAGCTCGATGATCACGGCCTTCACGCCCGTACGGGAGAGCACATCGCGGTCGAAGCGGGACAGCGCGCTGGGGTTGTTGGGCGGGAACTGGGTGCCGTCGCTGAGCACCCGGTTGCCGCTGATCCCCTGGTTGAGCACGCCGAAGCGGGGCGCCCCGGGCTCGGTGCGCAGCCGCTCGGCGAGGAAGTCGGTCCACCGGTGGTTGGCCCCGGCGGTGGAGGTGATGCCGTCGGTGATCGAGTCGCCGAGCACGGCGACCGCGCCCTGCGCCTCCTTGGACCACACGTCCACGGCGGTCAGATAGCGCCAGTACGGGCTCTGCTCGGTGTACGCCGCGCCGGCGGTGTCCTCCGTACGGTCGCCGCGCGCCAGATAGGACGTCTGGCGGGCGTGCGGATGGTAGGTGACGGAGCCGGACGCCTGCGGGGTGTAGGTGGTGACCAGCAGATCGGCCGCGTCCGGGAGGGTGAGCCGCACCGGGTCGCTGGTGGTGGCCCCGCCCGGCGGGATGGTCACCCACGGGCGGTTGTCGAAGGTCAGCCGGCGCATGGTGCCGGCCGCCGCGGTGGGGTTGCTGGGGGCCGCGGCCAGCGCCATCGAGGCGTGCGTGATCGTCAGCGGGCGGGTGCTGTAGAAGTTGGAGAGCTGGATCCGGGCGCCGGTGCCGCCGATGCTGGTGTGGACGACGTTCCGTATCGACATGCCCGAGAAGCCACGGAGCGTGTTCGGCTCGGCCGCGGCGGCCGAGGTGGACCAGGTGCCGACCCAGGATCCGGCCGAGGCCGGGGCGGCCGAGCCGCGGGTACCCCGCGCGTTCTCATCCGTACCGCCCTTGTCGCCGCCGACCCCGATGAATATCGCGGTGGAGACGAGGATCACCACAGCCGCCAGCGCAGCGAGCACGGCATAACCCGTGCGTCTGGGCATAGGGGGCATGCTCATGGGCGGGTTTTCTCCTCGGGCGGACGGAGCCCGTGGCTCCGAGAGTGGACGGGAACTGCGACGAGTGCTTCAGCAGCGCCGATGCGGTCCGGTCGGTTCTCCATGATCCCATGGCGTGATACGGGTCCGCCCGTCGGCCTGCTCCCAGTGTGCAGGGTCGCTCCCCCGGACAGACGACGGGAACTCGCCGTTCGTTGCACAAGTGGGCGAGTGAGACAGGAAAGAGACAATGCATAAGGAGACGGCTCGACCGGGTGGAGCGTATGGACCGGACAACGACGGGTGAGACGGCGGGCACGCCGCCCGCGCCGCCAGGGGGCGTGGCGGGCGGCCTTTCCGCCGAGAGCCCCCTCGACGAGGAGCGGCGGCGCGGGGTGCGCCGGATGAAGGCGCTCGCCACCGGCATGCTGCTCGCCGTCGCCCTTGTCTACGTACTCGCCATATGGGGGCGGTCCTCCGGGGTCGGCGGCTGGACCGGCTATCTCGCCGCGGCGGCCGAGGCGGGCATGGTCGGCGCGCTGGCCGACTGGTTCGCGGTCACCGCGCTGTTCCGGCGGCCGATGGGGCTGCCCATTCCGCACACCGCGATCATCCCGACGAAGAAGGACCAGCTGGGGGTGAGCCTCGGGGAGTTCGTCGGGGAGAACTTCCTGTCCGGCGATGTCGTACGGCTGCGGCTGCGCTCGGTCGGCATCGGCAGCCGGCTCGGCGCCTGGCTGGCCGAGCCCGCGCACGCCGACCGGGTGACCGCCGAACTGGCGACCGCGCTGCGCGGCGCGCTCACGGTGCTGCGCGACTCCGATGTGCAGGCGGTGGTGGGCGAGGCGATCACCCGCCGTGCGGACACCCAGGAGATCGCGCCGGGCCTCGGCAAGCTGCTGGAGCGCGTCGTCGCGGACGGCGGCCACCGCCGGGCCGTGGACCTGGTGTGTCTGCGCGCCCACGACTGGCTGGCCGAGCACAACGACTCGGTCATGGAGGCGGTGACCGGTGGCGCGCCCGGCTGGACGCCGCGGTTCGTGGACCGCAGGGTCGGCGAGCGCGTCTACAAGGAACTGCTGCGGTTCGTGACCGAGATGCGCGACATGCCGGACCATCCGGCGCGCGGTGCCGTCGACCGCTTCCTCACCGACTTCGCCGGGGATCTCCAGTCCGATACGGACACCCGGGCCCGGGTGGAGCGGCTGAAGGCCGAGGTGCTGGGGCGCGGCGAGGTGCAGGATCTGATCGCCTCGGCCTGGGCCTCGGTGCGGGCGATGATCGTCTCGGCGGCCGAGGACGAGCACAGCGAGCTGCGGCTGCGGGCGCGGGCGGCGATTCTGTCGCTGGGCACGCGGATGGTGACGGACCAACGGCTGCGCGGGAAGGTCGACGGCTGGCTGGAGGACGCCGCCGTCTATGTGGTGACGACCTATCGGGACGAGATCACCTCGCTGATCACCGAGACGGTGGCCGGCTGGGACGCGGAGCACACCTCGCGGAAGATCGAGGCGCATATCGGCCGGGATCTGCAGTTCATCCGGATCAACGGCACCGTGGTCGGTGCCCTGGCCGGGCTGGTGATCTATACGGTCTCGCAGGCGCTGGGCGCCTAGCGCGGCGTTCCTCTCGAATCTCCCGGCGCTTGTCTGGAAGGTGCGAGCCGCAGGGCCCGCAGGCATGACAGAAGAGGGGCGAATCCGCGGCCACGTCCACGTCCGTGGTGAATGGCGCGACTCCATCGTCTATGGAGTCCTCCGCGAGGAGTGAGCCGCGGAGGGTGGTGACGTCTGGGGCGGCTGTAGCCGCACGTGATGTACGGGCGGCCCCGGTGGGGGCCGCCCCTTATGGTCGATGGGTCGTCAGCAGGCGTCGACGTACCAGACCTTGGACCAGTCGCCGTGCGCGTCGCCGTAGGGGGCGCCCGGGGTGGTGTAGATGAGGTTTTTGTAGTAGTCGTACATCTTCGCCTTGGTGCCGTTGGACTGGTTGTTGTACCAGGAGCCGCCGCTGATCAGGTCGGTCGGGATCGCCTGCAGGTAGCAGTCCCTGAACTTGAACGAGAGATTGCTGTAGTTGGCGTTCTTATAGCCGCAGAAGTAGTACTTCGGACAGCTGGAGGGCGCCGCGGCGATGCGGGGGCCGGAGGCGGGCCGGGCGGCGGCGGAGGTGGAGGCGGCGGCGGAGGCGGCGGCCTGGGCGGTGCCCGTGGCCGTGGCCGTGGCCAGGGCGAGGAACGCGCCCGCGACGAGGGCGGTGCGGCGGAGCCGGGTGCGGCTGGTTGCGTGCGTCACTGGGCTTACCTTTCCTAAGGCTTGTCCGGTTCGCTCCTTACGCGTCACCGGTCACACGGCCAACAATCGGGGCGATCCCCCCCGCCCGCGATGGTTTCGGCCCTGACCGAACCGTGACCGTCGCGGACACGCCACCGGGGGGGACGGGGCGAGGGGGCGGGCGGAATGCTGCGTGTGCGCTGTACGGCTGAGGACCTGCTGCGGGTCACGTTCGCCCGCGAGCCGGCGCCGTTGATGGAGCTGGGGCTGGCGCTGGCCGCGCTGCGGCGGTGCGATCTGCCGCCCGTCTTCGGCAGATGGCAGCAGTCGCTGCGGCGCACGCTGCCGCGTGCGGTGCGGCCGCTGTTGGAGCTGGTGCCGCCCTCGGGGCGGGGGCCGCTGTTCCTGGATCCGCTCAGCCGGGGGCTGGACGACGGGCTGGAGGAGGTTCTGTCGACCCCGGCCGGCTTCGTCCGCTCCGAGCTCGACCGGGTGTGCGCGGCCGACCGCCGGCCGGTGACGGGGTGGCTCCGTGACCTGGCCGAGCAGGACGGGGGCGCCTGGCGGATCCTCGCCGAGGCCCTGCGCGCGGCGTACGACACCGTGCTGGCCGGGTCGTGGAGCGGCGTGCAGTCCGCCTTCGACGCCGAACGTGCCTGGCGCACCCGGCTCCTGGCCGAGCAGGGCATCCGCACCGCGCTGGCCGGATTGGTCCCCGGGGCCAGGTGGTGCGGTACGACGCTGGAGTTCGACTGGCCCGGGGAGGCCGAGTTCGCGCTGGAGGGGCGGGGGCTGATTCTGCTGCCGTCGATGGTGTGGCCCGGCTGGCCCCTGCTCGCCGTACGGCCCGGGAAGCCCGGCATCCTCGTCTACCCGGCGGTGAGCCAGCTTCCGCTGCTCGACCGGCCGGCCGACGCCGAACCCCTGGCCGCCCTGCTCGGCTCCACCCGCGCCGCCGCCCTCACCCTGCTCACCCGGCAGCGCACCACGACCGACCTCGCGGCCGAGCTGTCCATCGCCAAGTCCTCGGCGTCCGAGCACGCCAAAGCGCTGCGCGCGGCCCGTCTGATCACCACGGAACGGGACGGCAAGGCCGTCCGGCACTCCTGCACGCCCCTCGGCCTGGACCTCCTCGCCGGCTCAGGCGGCGCCGGCGGCGGCGCGGTGCGTCAGGAGGCCGTGGACAGATAGCGCTCCAGGGCCTCCACCACCAGGGCGTGGTCTTCGGCCTGGGGGAGGCCGGAGACCGCGACCGTGCCGATGACGCCCGTTCCCTCGACGTGGAGGGGGAAGGCGCCGCCGTGGGCGGCGTAGAGGTCGGGGTCGAGACGGGAGGACGCCTCAAAGGTGGTGCCCTTGGCCCGGAACCGGGTGCCGACGAGATAGGAGCTTGCGGCGTAGCGCTCGACGACGCGGCACTTGCGGTCCAGCCAGGCGTCGTTGTCGGGAGAGGTGCCGGGCAGGGCGCGGTGGAAGAGGCGCTGGCCGGCGCGGCGCACCGAGATGGTGACGGCGGCGCCCCGCTCCTTGGCGAGATGCGCGATCAGGGAGCCGAGACGCCAGGCGTCGTCGTTGTCGAGGTGGGGGAGGCGCAGCCGGCGCTCCTGGTCCTCCAGGCGCGCGATCAGGCCGGCGAGGTCGTCGGTGGGGGTGCTCACGCCGCCTCCTCGATCCGGACCGTACGGACCTCCGCGGCCGACTGGCGGGCCGCCTCCAGGACGCGCAGGGTGGCCGCCGCCTCGGCGGCGGTGACCGGGGGTGGGGTTCCCTCGCGCAGGGCGCTGGCGATGGCGGCGTAGAAGGCGGGGTAGTCGCCGGGGAGGGTCGGGACCGGGACGCCGCCGCCGGTCAGCGGGGACTCGCCCGCGCCCAGACGGCCCCAGGCGCTCTCGGGCTCGGCACCCCACGGTTCGGCGGCCGGGTCACCGGGGCGCAGACCCTCGCGCAGGGCGGCCTCCTGGGGGTCGAGGCCGTACTTCACATAGCCCGCCCGGCTGCCCAGCACCCGGAAGCGCGGGCCGAGCTGGGCCGCGATCGCGCTCATCCACAGATGGGAGCGGACGCCGTTCGCGTGGGTGAGGGCGACGAAGGTGTCGTCGTCGGTCTGCGCCCCCGGGCGGCGTACGTCGACCTCGGCGTAGACCGAGACGGCGGGCCCGAAGAGGGTGAGCGCCTGGTCGACCAGATGGCTGCCCAGGTCGTACAGCAGCCCGCCGGCCTCGGCCGGGTCGCCGGATTCCCGCCAGCCGCCCTTGAGCTGGGGCCGCCAGCGCTCGAAGCGGGACTCGAAGCGCTGCACCTCGCCGAGCGCGCCGTCGGCCATCAGCTGTCGCAGGGTGAGGAAGTCGTTGTCCCAGCGGCGGTTCTGGAAGACGCTCAGCAGCAGCCCGCGGGCGTCGGCGAGGGCGGCCAGCTCCTCGGCCTCGGCGGCGGTCGCGGCGAGCGGCTTGTCCACGACGACCGGCAGCCCCGCTTCGAGGGCGGCGCGGGCGAGCGGGACATGGGTGCGGTTGGGGGAGGCGATGACGATCAGGTCCAGCTCATCGGCCCGGCCCCACAGCTCGTCGGCGGACTCGGCCGGCCGCACGTCGGGATACTCGGCGCGGGCCTGCCGCTGCCGCTCGGGGCTGGAGGTGACGACGGTGTCGAGGACGAGTCCCTCGGTGGCCGCGATCAAGGGGGCGTGGAAGACCGAACCCGCCAGGCCGTAGCCGATGAGCCCGACCCGGGCGGCGGTGCTGTCGTAGGTGGCGTCCATGTCGCCTACTTTGACAACGCTGTTGCCAAAGCGCAAGTGATGACCACAATGGGTGGGTGAACACCACGATGACGGGGGCGGCCGGACCCGGCGCCAATCTGTCCGCCCTGCGCAGCCATAACGCCGCGCTCGTCCTGCGCCTGCTGCGGGACGCGGGCGCGGACGGCGTCAGCCGGCTGGAGCTGGCCGCCCACACCGGCCTCACCCCGCAGGCCGTCAGCAAGATCACGGCACGGCTGCGGACGGAGGGCCTGGCGACCGAGGCCGGCCACCGCGCCTCGACCGGCGGCAAGCCCCGCACCGTGCTCCGCCTGGTCCCGGGCGCGCGCCACGCGATCGGGCTGCACCTCGACCGCGACGAGCTGACGGCGGTCCTCGTCGACCTCGCGGGCATACCTGTGGCCGCGCGCACGGCACCCTTCGACTTCGGGGCGGCGGCGGACGAGGCGGTCGCGGCCGCCACACGGGAGGTCGAGGCCCTCATCAAGGACGCGGGGACCGGCGGCGGCCCGCTGGGCGGTGGGCTGCTCGGAGTCGGCGTCGCCGCGCCCGGACCGCTCGACCACGGCTCCGGAGTGCTCCACCGCGTCACGGGCTTCCCCCACTGGGACGGCTTCCCGCTGCGCGACGCGCTCGCCCAGCGGCTCGGCCTGCCCGTCGTCCTCGACAAGGACACCAACGCCGCCGCGCTGGGGCTGGCGACCGCCGAGTCGTCCGCGTATCTGCATCTGGGCACCGGTCTGGGCGCCGGTCTGGTGCTTGGCGGGGGCGTGTACCGGGGGGCGCGGACCGACGCGGGGGAGTTCGGGCACCAGGTGATCCAGCTGGACGGGCCTCCCTGCGGCTGCGGCAACCGCGGCTGTCTGGAGGCGCTGTGTCTCGCCGCCGTCGCACGCGGCGACGGGGCCGGGGCGGCGCGGCTGCTCGGCGTCGGCGCGGCCAACCTCGTACGGCTGCTCGACATCGACCGCGTCCTGCTCGGCGGCCGGGTGGTACTGGCCGACCCCGGACCGTACGTCCAGGGCGTGGCCGCGCAGCTCGCCGAGGACGCGGCGCGCGCCAGCCGCCCCGCGGTCCCGGTGGACGTCGTGGAGCGGGGCGGCCGGGCGGTGGTGGAGGGCGCGGCGCAGCTGGTGCTCGCGCCGCTCTTCGCCCTGGGGTGACGGGGCGGGGCTGGGCCGATCGAGGGGGTTATTGACGGCCAGTCGGGGTCAATCGGCCGCCCCGGCGGTGTGTCGGCATGCGGACGTGGAATGTAGCGGAGCGCTCGGGGATACGCCGCAGCACAGCAGAGGTCACTCATGCGCTTGCCCACCGCACTTTCCCTACGAGCCGCCCTGCCGGCGGCCGCGCTCGCGCTCGCTCCCGCTCTGTACGGGGTCGCGCCGCACGCCACCGCGGCCGAGCCGACCGCACCGGCCGGGTCTCCCGCACCGGCCGGGTCTGCCGAGCCGGCCGATGCGGCCGAGGCGGCCGAACCGGTCTGCGGGGACCGGAACGCCTCCGACTTCCCGATCGACGCCCACCTCCGCGACGGGCCGGACCACTACGCGCGGGGCAGCGGCTGGTCCGGCTGGCACCTGGAGCTGCGCAACACGACGGACACCGGGTGCCGTGCGATCCACCCCATCGCGGTCCTCGTCGACAAGGGCCATGAGCTGAAGCCCCGCCACATCCGCTTCGAGTTCCTCGACCCGTACGCGGACGGCGGCACCTGGCGGCCCGTCTCCTTCGAGACGACCGACGAGGACGAGAACATCGGGGTGTTCGACGACCATTTCAAGGGCTTCACCGTGCCCGCGCGGAAGACCGTCGATGTGCGGGTGCGGACGAGCTTCACGGCCGACGCGCCCCAGGGCGAGGTCACCGCCAATGTGATCGCTGTACAGCGGCACGCGGACGACGGCGACTGGGTCGGGCAGTCGAACGACTACGACTTCCGGATCGACGACGCGGAGACGGCGGCGGAGACCGAGCCGGAGACGGGAACGGATGCCGGTACGGATGACGCCGGTACGGACACGGATACGGGCGGGACGCCCGCCCGGGAAACCGGCCCGACGGCCGGCCCGACGGCCGCGCCCAGCGCTGACAGCACGGGCGGAACCGCCGACAGCGGGACGGTCCGGGAGCAGCCCGCCGCGCCGAGCCGGACTCCCGGCGCCGGCCACAAGGACGGCAACCCCGCCGCGGCGGCCCCCAGCGCCGCCCCTAGTCCGGTTCCCAGCACGGACACCGACGCCGAGGCCGAGGCCGAGGCCGAAAGCGGCGTCGGCACCGCCCCCAGCGACGGCACCGAAGCTGACACCAAGGCCGACGCCCAAGGCGACACCAAGGTCGGCGCCGTGCCCAGCGCTGCCCCGAGCACCGACACCGAGGCCGAAAGCGGCGTCGGCACCGCTCCCGGCGACGGCACCGAAGCTGACACCAAGGCCGACACCGAAGGCGACACCAAGGTCGGCGCCGTGCCCAGCGCCGTCCCGAGCTCCGACACCGACACCGACGCCGAGGCCGAAAGCGGCGTCGGCACCGCTCCCGGCGACGACACCGAGGCCGACGCCCAAGGCGACACCAAGGTCGGCGCCGTGCCCAGCGCCGCCCCGAGCTCCGACACCGGAGTCAGCGCCGACACCGAGGCGGGGAGCGACCCCGAAGCCAGCGCCGACCCCAGCGACGCCACCGAAGCCGACAGCGATGCTCCTGGCGTCGAAACCGGCACCGACACCAGCACGGATCCCGCGCCCGACACCGATCTGGGCACAGATCTCAGCACCGATCTGGGCACCGATATGGGCACCGATCCCGGCACCGGCACCGGCACCGGGGGCGCCGGCACCGAGACCGGTACCGACCCCGGCACCGACATGGGTACCGATCCCGGCACCGGCACCGGGGGCGCCGACACCGAGACCGGTACCGACCCCGGCACCGACATGGGTACCGATCCCGGCACCGGCACCGGGGGCGCCGGCACCGAGACCGGTACCGACCCCGGCACCGACATGGGTACCGATCCCGGCACCGGCACCGGCACCGGCACCGAGCCCAACGCCGATGCCGGCCACGAGGACGGCAGCCATCAGGACGAGGGTTACGACTCCGACTCCGATCGTTCCGATCGGATGCCGCCCGAGCTCGCCAAGACGGGCGGCCACGGCGCCCTGCTGGCCGGGCTCGGTGTCCTCAGCGTCGCGCTCCTGGCCGGCGGGACCGTCCTCGTGGTGAAGTCCCGGCGCCCGGGGCGCTGAAGAGGCCCGGGGCGCTGGGGGCAGCCGCGGCGGTTACTGGCCCCGGGGCCCCTCGCCCCGGCGGCGCAGCTCGTCGTCGAGCTTGTCCGAGCCGGTCTCGATCTGCTCCGAGTACTTGCCGCCCGTCTTCTTGTCCGCGGTGTCGGCACCCTTGCGGGCGGCGTGCCGGCGCTTCTCCGGGTTCTTGCCGAAGGCGTCCTTCAGCTTGTCCTTGATGCCCATGGGGGTCTCCTTACGGGTCCGGCTCGTTGCAGGGGCGGAAGCCACCCCTCCCCTCAGGATCGGACAGGTGTGCTGGTCTGTCGCGCTGGAACGCCGCGAGCAGCGGAGACGCAGCGGAGTCGCACCGAAGACGCGGCGGAGACGCCGCCAGGACGCACCGAAGACGAGCCGGTCCCGCCCGCCGCCGGCCCGGTTAGGCTGAGATCGTCGCCAGATGGTCAACCCGAGCGGAGAGCAACCAGTGGCAGAGCGCAAGCCGATCGAGTCATGGCTCACCGACATGGACGGGGTGCTGATGCACGAGGGCATACCGGTGCCCGGTGCCGACGCCTTCATCAAGCGGCTGCGCGAGTCGGGCAGGCCCTTCCTCGTGCTCACGAACAACTCCATCTACACTCCGCGCGACCTCCAGGCCCGGCTGTCCCGGATCGGCCTCGCCGTGCCGGTGACCAACATATGGACGTCGGCGCTGGCCACCGCCCAGTTCCTGGACGAGCAGCGCCCCGGCGGCACCGCGTACGTCATCGGCGAGGCGGGGCTGACCACCGCCCTGCACGACATCGGCTATGTCCTCACCGATGTCGAGCCGGACTATGTCGTCCTCGGCGAGACCCGTACGTACAGCTTCGAGGCGCTCACCAAGGCCATCCGTCTGATCAACGACGGTGCGCGGTTCATCGCCACCAACCCCGATGAGACCGGGCCGTCCGCCGAGGGCGCGCTGCCCGCCACCGGGTCGGTGGCCGCGCTGATCACCAAGGCGACCGGCCGGGAGCCGTACTTCGTCGGCAAGCCCAATCCGCTGATGATGCGGGCCGGGTTGAACGCGATCGGCGCGCACTCCGAGAGCAGCGCGATGATCGGCGACCGGATGGACACGGATGTGCGGGCCGGTCTCGAGGCGGGCATGGAGACGTTCCTGGTGCTCACCGGGGTGACCCAGGCCCGGGAGGTCGACCGGTTCCCGTACCGGCCGTCCACGGTCGTCGACTCCATCGCCGACCTCGTCGAGCGCATCGTCTGACCGGGGCCCGATCCTCATTTGACCCGTATGGCGTAGCCGGGGTCCGCAGCGGATGCGGGCCCCGGCCGGGCGCGTGAGCCTCGTGATATCAGGAGGTTCACCATGCGCTCAGTCGCCCTCACTCTCTGTACTGTCGCACTGAGTACGGCCACTCTGTGTGTCGCCGCCCCGGCCCTCGCCGAGCAGCGGCACTCCGGCACCGCCACGATCCGGATCAACCGGCACGCCCTCGCCCCCGGCGCCGAGGTCGAAGTCCGGGTCTTCGGCTGCCCGAGCGACGCGGCCACGGCCTCGTCGCCGGTGTTCGTCGATGACGCCGAGCTGACGCCCGACGGGGACGGGCTCTTCAGCGAGGCGACGATCCGCTCGACCGCCACGGTGGGCACGCACCGGGTCACCGTCGACTGCGGCGGCGTCCCGGCGTACGAGGAGGGTGACGGGAGCCAGGGAAAGGTGTCCATCGCCGTGGAGCGCCCGCCCTCGCCCGTCGCACCCGTCCACGCGGGCGGCGGCGGCACCTCGCCCGCCGATGCGCGGTTGCGCGATGACTTCGGCGGCGCCGAGGCGTACGGCCTGGTGCTCTCGGGCGGTACGGCGCTGGCTGTCGGCGGACTCGCGGTGCAGCGGCGCCGACGCCGCCCGTCCGGTACGGGGGCGGGCTGATCGCGATGGACGAGTACGAGTACGGGTACGAGTGCGGAAAGCGCTTCGCCGGTCTCGGACGGCTGGCCATGGGGGTCGCCTGGGCGGCGCTGCTGCTGGGTCTGTGGATGTGGGGCCGGGACACCACCGAGGGGACCGGCGGCCCGGTGCCGATGACCGGCGACGTGGCCGCGGTCGGGCGCCCGCCGGCGCACCCGCTGCCCCCGGCGCACGCCCCGCTGACGGCCGCTCAGCCGAAGAGCGTCATGATCAAGGCGGCGGGGGTACGTGCCCCGATCGTCGCGAGCGGCCTCGACCGCTCGGGCGCGGTGAAGCCGCCCCCCTTCAGCCGCCCCGGCACCGTCGGCTGGTACCGCGCGGGCCCCGAACCGGGTTCACCGGGCGCGGCCCTGCTGGTCGGTCACCTCGACACCAAGTCCAAGCCCGCGGTCTTCTACGGGCTGAGCGACCTCAAACGGGGTGAGAGGGTGCGGGTCGCGCGTTCGGACGGTACGACGGCGGAGTTCACGGTGGAGGACGTCGAGGTGGTGACCACCAAGCGGTTTGACGCTCGACGGGTGTACGGGGCGAGGTCGCCGGACCGGGCGGAGCTGCGGCTGATCACGTGCGGCGGGAAGTTCGACCGGGCGACGCGGACGTACGCGGCGAATGTCGTCGTCTCGGCCTACCTGACGGGCACGACGGGTCCGTCCCACCCGGTGTCCGCCGGCGGTCAGGCCAGCCGTTAGGGGGGCCGTGGCCGGCATGGCGTACGGGCGAAAACCAGCGGGCAGGCCCAAGATGCGTCCACGTCATCCCGGCATGGTGTGTAAGGATTGATTCGACCGGTCTTGTCCCGCCGGGGCACCGCGCGTGGTTCTCCGGAGCGTGCACCCAAGGGGGAGTGGATGTACGGCAGTTACACCGGCCGTCGACGTCACGTTGCCCGCGCGATCTCGGCCGCGGGAGCCCTGTTGGCGCTCGCGACGCTGTCCGGCTGCTTCGGCTCCTCGGGCAGCAGCGACAGCGATCACGCCGCCTCGGCCGGTCGGCCGAAGCAGCGGCCCAAGTCGACCGTGCCGTACTGGGTGAACCCGGACGGCAGTGCGGCCGAGCAGGTCGCGGCGTACCGGAAGAAGGGCGAGGAGGACGACGCCCAGCTGATACAGAAGATCGCCGAACAGCCGGTCGCGGAGTGGCTGGGGGTGGACGATCCGGAGGGCCAGGCGCGCGGTTTCACCGAGGCCGCCGCCCAGGTGAACCGCGATGCGCTGCTGGTCTTCTACGAGATCCCGCACCGTGACTGCGGGCAGTACTCCAAGGGCGGCGCGGCGGACGGCGATGCCTACCGGGCTTGGCTCGACAGGGCGGTCCGGGGCATCGGGGACCGCCCCGCGACGGTCATCCTGGAGCCCGACGCGCTGCCGCATGTGGTGGACGGCTGTACGCCCAGGCAGTTCCACGAGGAGCGGTACGACCTGCTGACCGGGGCCGTGGACAAGCTCAAGGGGCTGCCGCGCACCAGGGTCTATCTGGATGCCGGAAATCCGCACTGGATCAAGGACCCGCACCGGATGGTCCAGCCGCTGAAGCGGGCCGGTATCGCCAAGGCCGACGGCTTCGCGCTGAACACATCCAACTACCAGAGCACCGAGGAGAACACGGCGTACGGCAAGAGGCTGTCCGCGCTGGTCGGCGGCAAGCCCTTCGTGATCGACACCAGCCGTAACGGCAATGGCCCGGCCCCCGGCAAGAACGACCCGCAGGCGTGGTGCAATCCGACGGGCCGGGCGCTGGGCGAGCGGCCGACCACCGAGACCGGCGACAAGCTGGTCGACGCGTATCTGTGGATCAAGCGTCCGGGCGAGTCGGACGGCACCTGCAAGGGCGGCCCCAGGGCGGGTCAGTGGTGGCCGCGGTACGCGCTCGATCTCGCCCGTAACGCCGAGTGATCCGTAACGCCGAGTGATCCGTAACGCTGAATGATCCGTGACGTCGAATGGCCTCAGTCCTTGGCGGGGGTGTCCGCTCCGGCGGGCACCTTCACCCATACCGCCTCCGACGGCGTGCCCCGCTCGTCCACCACGTTGAGCATGTACCAGCCGGGCGGCACCAGCGACGAGTCCTTGGGCACGGTCACCGTGATGCCGGTCCCGTCCTTGGTCCGGGTGAAGTCCAGCGCGATCGACCGCTGCTCGACATTGGTCACATGGGTGAAGGAGCCGGGCCGGATCAGCCGCACCTTCCTGATCGCCGCCGCATAGGAGGTCCGGTACGCGGCCTCCGCGCCGCGCTTCACGGTCCTGGGCGCGATGTCATCCAGCTGCGGCCGGGAGCCGCGGTGGAGATACGGCGGCGTGTAGAGATCGATCTGCTGCTGGAACTCGCCCGGCCTGGTGTTGGCCTTGTCGCTGAAGAGCGAGTCGGAACCGAAGGTCATGACCCGGCCGTCCGGCAGCAGCAGCGCGCCGGAGTGGTAGTTGCGGCCCACCAGCGGGTCGGCGACCGGGCGTGCGGTGTTGGTCCTCGGGTCGTAGAGCTCGGCCTTGAGGACATTGCTGGCGCCGCGCCCGCGGTAGTCGCCTGAGCCGTTGGTGGTCAGGATGGTGTCGTCGGGCAGGATGACGCTGCTCGGATAGCGGACCTTCGCGTACAGATCGGGGCCGTTCTCGAAGCGCGGCTCGGCGTCGTGCAGATCGACGATCCGGGTCCTGGCGGTGGAGGTGGAGTCCTCGCCGACCCCGCCGCCGCCGAGCACCATGTACCGCTGGTCCTGCGCCGGGGGCAGCAGTACGGACATCGACGTCTCCAGGACGCCCGGGTCGCTGATGCCGGGCACCACATCGAACCTGTTGCTCTTCAGATCCCAGACACCGGGGGTGCGGCCCTTGTCGTCGGGCCCGTATCCGGCGTTGGAGCCGGTGTAGAAGATCCGGCCCTTCTCGGTGAGGAAGAGCGCGGGGTACGTCGGGAAGAACCGCCGCTTGGGCAGGTACGTCCACGTGTTCGTCTTCGGGTCGTAGATCTCGTTCTTCCCCGGCACGACCTGACCGATCTCATCGAGACCGGAGACCGAGAGCACCTTGCCGTCCTGGAGGGTGGTCAGGGTCGGATACCAGCGGGCCTCGTTCATCGGGTCGACCGTGAGATAGCGCTCGGCCACCGGGTCGAATTCATAGGCTTCCTTGATGCCCTGGAAGTCCTTCTTGTCGAACGAGAGCTTCTGCGCGATGCCGTAGAAGTTCTGCCGGTCCTTGCCCTTCAGCCCGGCGATCCGGTAATTGTCCTCGGTCCCGGTCTGGTACTTCTTGCCCTTGCGCAGTGCCTCGACGTAGACCCGTGCCGTGCTGGCGCTGACGCTGATCTTGTCGCTCTTGCCGTTCTTGGTCTTCTTGGCGCGCGGGACCAGGACCGGGTCCTTGGACTCGAAGCTCTTGCCGCTCTCCTTGCCGGTGAAGCGGGTGCCGGCGGGGAAGGTCTTCGGCTTGTCGGGGTTCTCGTTGTGGACGAACATCAGTCCGCCCGCCTTCTCGACATCGCCCTTGAGTCTTTCGTAGCGCTGGGTGCCGCCCGCCACCAGCAGCTTTCCGTCGGGGAGTTGGGTGTGCCCGGCGCAGAAGAGGTCCTTGGGGGTGGGGATGTTCTTGTACGTGTTCTTCCGCGGGTCCCACAGAACGCTGCGGAAGGACTTGGCGGCGAAATTCTTGGCGTTGTTCCCGGAGCCGGCCACCAGCAGCACCTTCCCGGTGTGCAGCAGGGCGGCGTGGATCGTATTGATCCGGTAGCGCTCGGGGACGTTCACCACATCCCAGTGGCCGTTCTCGGCCTTGTACTCCGGTTGATCGATCTTGTACGCGTGGTACTGCTTCGAACTGAAGCGGTAGAGAGCCGGGCCGTTCATCCCGGCCAGCACAATCACAGACGCCGCACCGATCCCGAAGCGGCGGGTGCGGCGACTCGGTCGGTACTTCACTTCTTATCGTCCCCCAAGGGCGGGCTGCGGGTTCCGTTTCTCCTGGCGGACGGTCCACCGCCAGGCGATGATCGGCGCGGCTGTGACAGCCAGGGCAAGTGATGCCCAAACGGTCATCGCTGGATGACTGTGGCCGAAGTAGAAGGAAGAGGCGAGCGACCCGCCGAAGACCGCCAGGAAGAAAAGGTGGATCCGGAACGTACCCAAGAGGGTGTCGGGGCTCGATGAGTCTCCCTCGGGAGTCACCACGAAGCGGCTCCCGCGCCGCAGCGGGGCATCGCACAGCGAGCGGGCGTACACGGGCGCGGCGAGCGCGGAGGCATTGCCGTAGAGCATCATCCAGATGGCCGGGTCGACTGGATGCCGGAGGCCCCGAACCCCAGGAAGAGCGCGCAGCTCAGCGCGGCCAGGATCCAGTTGAGCGCCTACATCGGATAGAAGGTCCCCATCAGCGTGGAGTTGAAGAGCTTGCCCGGCGGCAGCGACAGGGGCGCCCTCCAGAACTGCTTGAGGACCGTCTCGTAGGTGCCACGGGACCAGCGCAGCCGCTGGGTGAGGAAGTCGGTCCAGGCGCTTGGCCCCTCGCCGACCGCGAGTACGTCGCCTCCCTGACCTCCGGGTCGTCCCCCTCGTCCAGCAACCAGACATGCAGCACCCCGCGGTGCCGCACTCTGACCGCGGCGCGGCCTCCAAGGTCTTCCTGACCATCCCCAGCGGCTCCTTGCCGGGCACGAAGGTGGTGATGAAGGCGACCGTGGTGCCGGCCTCGGGCACGACGGGGACGGGGTCGCGGGCGACGAGCGTCGCATGCGCGTTGGACGCGACGTTCATCGTGCGGAACAACTCGATCAGCCCTATCGAGACCAGCATGACCACATCTATGACGGCCATGACCGGGCCGGCCCCCTCCCGGCTGGTCCAGTGCGCGGGCTGCATCAGCCATACCAGCGGCCCCAGCGAGACCAGCGGCGCGGCGCCGAGCAGCAGCGCCGCGCGCACGCGGTGCGGCTCGTCGGCGAGCAGGCTGCGGTAGCGCACCCGGTAGGCGTGTGTCGGATCGGGCTGGGTGAGCGGTCCGGCGAGCCTGCTGTAGTGCTCGTAGTCGTACGTCGGCAGGGGCCGCCGCCGGGACTCGTGCCGATCCTGGGCGCACGCAAGGCCGGCTGCGTGCCGTTCAAGTCCTGTCGCCCCCCCGGGCCCTCACGCGGCCGTATAGGAACGATAGTGGAGGCAGCGGATCATCCGGACATAGAACGGCTACGTTCCGGATCGACGGGACGTGGGATCGGCCTACTCGTGGTGCGGGGAGCGCAGCCGGATGCGGATGTTCCCGAAGTGGTCGCGGATGGCTTCCTCTGCCCGCAGGGCGTCGCCCGAGCGCACGGACTCCAGAATCTGCCGGTGCTGCTTGCACGTGACCTTCGGATCGGTGGGGATGTCGACGAGATCCGTACGCACCCGGTGGAAGGCGTCCCAGAACGCCTCCAGAACCTCGCTCAGCAGCGAATTGTCCAGACTTCCATAGAGCGCGGCATGAAACGCCCGGTCGGTCTCGGCCCGCACAGAACCCTCGGCCGCCTCCGCCTCCATCCGCCGGACGATCGCGTCCAGCTCGGCGAGATCGGCCTCCGGTATCCGCCCGGCCAGCCGGGCGATCAGCCCGGTCTCCACGGCCTCGCGCAGCTCCAGCAGCTCCAGCAGGCTGTCCTCGCCGCGGTAGTGCCCGGCGACGGTGCGGAAGATCAGCCCCTCGATCATCGGCGCCATCGACATGGGCCCGACATACGTGCCGAAGCCATGCCGGATCACCACGATCCCCATCGCCTGCAGCGCCTTGAGCGCCTCGCGCACGGAGTTACGGCTGACGCCGAGCAGCTCCATCAACTCGGTCTCGGTGGGCAGCGGGGCCCCCGACGGAAGCCGCCGGTCGACGATCAGCCGCTTGATGCGTTCCTGGATGTCGCTCGCCATTCCACCCGTGTGCGCCGCCACCGCCACCTCCGATCCGAACAGCTTAGCGGCAGCGGCGCGGTGATCAGAGGCGTGCGATGAAGGCGGACCAGGCTTCGGGTGAGACGGTCAGTTGGCCGGTCTGGGGGTCCTTGGAGTCGCGGATGTGGACGGTGCCGGGGCGTATCGCGACCTCGACGCGGTTGTCGCCCCCGCCGCCGCTGTAGCTGCTCTTGAACCAGTGGAGTTCCCTGCTGCTCATAGCGCTCCTTGCATCTGCTCCAGCAGGCTCGTGGTGTCCTGTGGGCTCAGAGCCTGTGAGCGCATCCTGCCCATAGCGCTGAAGCATGGCACTGGCGTCCTTCGAGTCAGTGATCAGCAGGCTGTTCTCGTGTCCTTCGATGTAGCCGATCCACTGCGTGTCAACCGTTTCGGCGAGGTACATGGGCCCCTCGAAGCCGAAGTGATCCTCCTGCCGCAGCGGCATGACTTGGATCTCCACGTTGCGGCGCTTCTGCTGCTCAAGCATGTGGTCGAGAAGTGCCGTTGTGACCGCGAGCCCCCGAAGTGCCTTCCCAGCAGAGCCTGTTCGAGGAGGAAGCAGAACGAGGTGTTCGGCCGTTCTGAAAACAGCCGTTGCCTGGCCAGGCGGGCTGCCACCGGGGCGGGCGGCGAGCTTTCCGGGAGCTGGGCCGTGGCCGGGTGCGGCTTTCGTTTCGCGCCTTCGGCGCATTTGAGCATGGGGCCGGGGGTGCCGGGCCGGGGCCGCGTCGCCGGCTGCCGGGCTGGTGGGGGTGGGCGTGGCGGCGGCTCCTGTGATCGGGGGCTTGGACCGATCCGGACGGCGGGAGGTGGGTGCCTCCTTGAATACGTTTGACAAATTAGTTGCGCTAGATCAAGCGTTTTTCGGAGGGGTGCCTCTCCGCCGGCCCGGAGGACGGCGACGGTGCCGGGCCCCGGCCCCGGACCCATGCTCAAAGGCGCCCAGGGCTTGAGTCCTGCTCGAAGGGGAGGGGCGGTTGGATCGGCCGCCCGGCGCGCCGAAGTCAAGTGGCCCGTACCGCGCCACGATACGCCGGGGGCTCGGCCTTGGCGGTCCGCCCGGGATGCGGGAAATTCATCAGCGGGTCAATCCGGACCCATGCGCATCTTTCATTCAGGAGGGGAACATGTCGCTCATTCGTACCTTTCTCGTGGCCGTCGCCGCCGCCGGTGCCCTTGCCGGCACCGGTATCGGTGCCGCGGCAGCTGCCGCCGTCAGCCGCTTCGACGACGGCAGCTTCGAGACGCCCACGGTGTCGGCCAACTCGTTCCAGACGGTGGTGACGGGGGGCTCCATCGGCCCGTGGAAGGTCACGGCCGGGAGCGTCGACCTGATCGGGGCCGGGTACTGGCAGGCTGCCGAGGGTGACCAGTCCGTCGACCTCAGCGGCCAGGGCGCGGGAACCGTGGCCCAGACCTTTACGACGGTTCCGGGGAAGAAGTACACGGTGACGTACTCCCTCGCCGGTAACCCTGGGGGCGGTCCGGCCGTGAAGACCGGGAAGGTCCTGGTCAACGGGCAGAACTTCCAGGACTTCACCTTCGACACCACGGGCAAGTCGACGACGAACATGGGCTATGTGACCCGGGAGGCGACCTTCGTTGCCACCGGCACCTCCACGACCCTGGCGTTCGCCAGTACCACCAACACTGCCGCCGGACCGGTCATCGACGACGTCATGGTGCGCGACTGCACACCGTGTCCCTCCTGCTGACCATAGGCATAAAGCAGAAAGCGAGCCCCGGCGCAACTGCGCCGGGGCTCGCTTTTTGTGCGCCGCCAGGGACTCGAACCCCGGACCCGCTGATTAAGAGTCAGCTGCTCTAACCAACTGAGCTAGCGGCGCCTGCTGACGGATGAATCTTACCCGACCTCGAAAGGTGCTCCGGACCGGCGCCCGGGAGCCCGGTCCATTGGTATGGACATGACTAACCGTGCTGGCTACTCTCGAGTTGGTCTAGACCGCAGTGCACGGCTCATCGAAGCACTCCCCACGTCTTCAGGAGCGAAGCATGCGCAAGAAGATCAGCGCTGCTGTCATCGGCATCGGTCTCGCGGCGGTCTCCGTCCTCGCGACCGGCGGCAGCGCCTCCAGCCACGGCTACACCGACTCGCCCATCAGCCGCCAGAAGCTGTGTGCCAACGGCACCGTGACCGGCTGCGGCGACATCCAGTACGAGCCGCAGAGCGTCGAGGGGCCCAAGGGGTTCCCGTCGGGCGGGCCCGCGGACGGGACGATCTGCGCGGGCGGCAACAGCCGGTTCGCCCAGCTCGACGACCCCAGGGGTGGGCAGTGGCCCGCGACGAAGGTCACCGGCGGGCAGAGCTACACCTTCAACTGGCGCTTCACCGCCTCGCACGCGACCACGGACTTCAGGTACTACATCACCAAGAACGGCTGGAGCCCGAGCCAGAAGCTGACCCGTGCGAGCCTGGATTCCCAGCCCTTCCTGACCGTCCCCTACAACGGTCAGCGTCCGCCGTCCACGCTCTCCCACACGGGCACCATCCCGGGCGGGAAGACCGGCAGGCATCTGATCCTCGCCGTGTGGACCATCGCGGACACCTCGAATGCCTTCTACGCCTGTTCGGACGTCCAGTTCTGACGCCGGTGGGTGCGGTGCCGTCCCGGGACGGCACCGCACCGACGTACGTCACGCGTCGAACGCGCCCGCCTTCACGCTCCGGAGGAAGGCGGCCAGGACCGCCGGGCCGGTGGTGAGGACGACATCGGGGTCGTCGCTCTCGCGCAGGCGGACGAGGCCGGCCGAGGCGGCGACCTCCACGCACTGTCCCTCGCCCACGGAGTACGAGGACTTGCGCCAGTGCGGTCGTCGGTGGTGGTTCCCGGTGGTGTCAGAGGTGTTCATATGTGGGGCCCTCTTTCTCATACGAGACCAGCGATGAGGGCCTTCGTCGCATCCGTCGACAGCGCGCTGTCCACGATATGGCCGAAGGCGTCGGCGAAGACGTTCACGTCATCGACTCCTTCGACGTATAGGGGGCCGCGCAGGTTCTCCTGGGTGACCACATCCGGCATCGGACCCGGGAAACCCACGACTGTGAACGCGCCCGCGTCCCCGGGGTTGGGCGCCGCGTCGATCGGCATCACCTGGAGCGTCACCGTCGGCCACTCCGTCACGGCCAGCAGCCGCCGCAGCTGCGCGGTCATGATGGCCGGGCGGCCGGCGAACCGGCGGCGCAGCGCCGCCTCGTGGATCACGGCCCACAGCTTCAGCGGGGCGGCCGGGCGGGTGAGGACGGCCTGGCGGGCGAGGCGCACCTCGGCGAGGGCGTCGACCTCCGCGGCGCTGCGGGCCACGGCGTTGGCGGCGATCGTCTCGCGTGCGTAGTCGGGCGTCTGTAGCAGTCCGGGGACGACCAGCGGGGCGTAGTCGCGGACGGAGTCGGCGTCGGACTCCAGCGAGATGTAGTCGGCGTAGGCGGGGCCGACGACGCCACGGTAGGTCTGCCACCAGCCGCGTTTGCCCGCGTCCTTGGCCAGGCCCTCCAGCGCGATACGGATGTCGCCGTCGGTGATCCGGTAGGCCCGCAGCAGGGGCTCGACCTCGGTGATGCGGATCGTCGCGTTGGCGTTCTCGATCCGGGAGAGCTTCGGCGCGGTCCAGCGGCGGGTGTCCGAGGATCCGTTCCCGGCAGCGTTCAGGGCTTCGGCCGCCGCGTCCAGCGTCATCCCCGCTTCGGTGCGCAGCCTGCGCAGCGTGGACCCCAGGCGCCTGCGCCGAACGGTGGGCACTGGCTGGTAGGACATGTCGCCAGTCTGTCGTATCGCCAACTACGCCTACCAGGCGGCATATGCCAGTCTTTCCCGACTGGGTCGAAACATTGCGAGTAGCACGCACATCAGCCAGGATCGCTGAGGCGACACGGCAGTGCGCCGTGCTTTGGAGGGGCCCCGGACCATATGGCTGAGAACATCCCGCAGCGATACGAACTGCGCCTCCATGTCCATCCGCAGACACTCGCCGAGGTACGCCGCGCCGTCGGCGCGCGGTTACGGCTGTGGGGGCGCGGGGAGTTGATCACCGCCGCGGGGATGTGCGTCACCGAGCTGCTGTCCAACGTCCATAAGCACACGGCCTCTCCCGAGTGTGTGCTGACCCTGGAGAACCTTCGGTACGGGATATACGCGGCGGTCAGCGACACCGAGTCCGCGCTGCCGGTGGCCAAGGAGCCCGACTTCCTCTCCGAGAGCGGCCGCGGGATGTTCCTGCTCAGCAAGACGGCCCATGAGTGGGGCACGGACCTCACGCCGACCGGCAAGACGGTCTGGTTCACCCTCCACGCCGAAGCGGTGGAACCGTGACCCGGGCCGCCGGTAGCGTGGAGCGGTCGGTCGACGGACGGGAGAGGGGCCATGGATCCGGTGACGGCGGGGGCGGTGATCGCGGCGGTCAACGCGGCGGTCTCGGGAGCCGGGGGAGAGGCCGGACGGCGGGCGGTGGAGTCGCTCGGCGCGCTGGCCCGCAGAGTGCTGCGGCGGGGTGACGGCGGCCCGGCCGGCGGGCCCGAGCCGGTCACCGTTCCGTACGACGACCCCCAGCGGCTGCGTCAGCTGGCCGAGCTGCTGGCCGAACGGGCCCGGCAGGACCCGGAGTTCGGCCGCGATCTCGCCGCGTGGATGCGCGAGCACGGCGGTGCGGCACCAGAGGCGGGCGCCGTGCACAACTCCGTCTCCGGCGACGCCCGGATCACCGGCCCGGTCATCCAGGGCCGGGACTTCCATGGGCCGATGAGCTTCGGTCCGCAGTGACCGCGCGCCGGTGGCACCACCTCCGGGCAGAGGGAGTAGAGGGCTTGGCAGCTACCGGACACCGCCGTGCACGGGCTGTCGTCGGGTGTAGTCGCTCCGTCGCGCTCCGTGTCCGCACGGGGGATCTACGGTGCGTGCTCCCGTAACTTGCTGACACACGCACCCGGCGTACCGGCGGTACGACGGCCCGTCGCGCCCTGACATGCGGCGTTTGGCCAACTCTTTACCTCACGCCGCGCGTTGACGTCGTCGCTGTGCGCGAATTACTGTCGTCAGGGATTTCGCACCATGCTGCCCGCGCAGAGTGAGGCAGTGACATGACGAGAACCAGGCCGGTATTTGAAAAACTAGGTCACTGTCGCCCTGCAGGGGAAGTCATGGTTGGTCTTGTCAGGATGTCCGAGCTTTCTCCTGAGAGCGCGGCCGCTCCCTCGGCAGCGGCCATCGACTACGTCGAGCGTGCGCTCCTGGCGGCACGTGACCTGATCGAGTCGACGGTCACCAGACACCGGCGGGAGCTGACCCAGGACTCCTGGGCGGGGACGGCTCTGGGGAAGGTGCCGCTCGCGGAGGTCGTCGACACCCTGATCGACGGCGCCGAACGGACCGTGAGCGTGATCCTGTCGGGCGGCGAGGAGCAGACGCGGGCCGTGTGCGCGGCGCTCGGCCGCCGGGTCAAGGGCGGCCGCCGGGGCGTCGCCGTCCGGCTGCTGTGCATGGAGCGGGCGGCGGCCGCGGGCGGGATACGGACGCTCGCGCGCACCGATCCGCGCTGCGAGGCCCGGGTCTGCGACGGCGGGTTACCCGAGGCGCTGATGGTCGACGGCCAGATCGTCTATGTGACGAACGGGCAGCCGGACCCGGTGCGGGGCGGCCGGCAGGCGTCGCTGGTCGAGGACCCCGCCACGGTGCGGGCCCTGGAGCTGATGTTCGCCGGGGCCTGGGGGAACGCCGTGGCGCTCGCGGAATATCCGCGGCTGGGCGGGCGGCTGTGCCCGGAGTCGGCCCGGCGGATTCTGGAATGTCTGCGCACCGGCCACACCGATGAGGTCGCGGCGCGCGATATGCAGGTCTCCCTGCGCACCTACCGCCGTTATGTCGCGGAGATCATGCGGGGGCTGGGGGCCAACTCCCGGTTCCAGGCCGGGGTACGGGCAGTGGAAATGGGGCTGCTGTCCGGCGGTCACTGACGGCGCTCGAGACGTGGACTGCGTCACGGGGCAGGAATGGGGACATGGACGACCGCGGCCGCGATCCGGTGCCGAAGGCAGCGCCCACGGGTGACGCGCTGGACCACACCTTGCGGGAGGTGCGCGCCCTCATCGAGTCCACCGTGGTCCAGCACCGCGCCCGCCGCTCGCGGAACGCGCAGTTCACCGAGGTGGGGAGGGAGGACGCCGCGTTCCTGGCCGCCGCCGAGCAGGTGATCAGCCAGGCGGGGCACAGCGTGGACGCCGTGTTCCCGGAGCCCTCGGCCCGGATGGCGGCGGCGCACGCGGCGCTGGCCGCGCTGCTGGAGGATCTCGACGACGGCGTCCGGGTGCGGGTGCTGCGCGGCAGACCCGGCCCGGCCCCCGCCGCAGTGCCCCCGCCGGGGCCCGCGCCCATGCCCATCCCGGGGCCGGCGGCCGCAGCAGCCGGAGCGCGGACCCCCGCCACGCCCCCCGCCCCGGACCTTCCGCAGGTGCGGATCGCGGCCGTGCCGCTGCCCACGGTGGTGATCGCCGACGGCCGGACCGCGCTGGTGTGCACGGAGACGACGCAGGGGCGGCAGACCTCGGTCGTCCAGGACCGGGTGGTGGTCTCCTCGCTGCACGGCATGTTCGGCTCCATCTGGGGCGGCGCGGTGCCCGCCGCCCGTCCGCTCGACTTCGGCAACCGCGCCCGCACCGAGATGGTGCGCCGGGTGCTGGCCCGGCTGCGGGACGGGGTCACCGATGAGGCGGCGGCCCGCGATCTGGCGATCTCGGTCCGTACGTACCGCCGCTATGTGACCGGAATCCTGGAACTGCTGGAGGCGAACTCCCGCTTCCAGGCGGGCGTACGCGCCACCGAGCTCGGCATCCTCGGCGACCGCTGACGGCCGGCGGCCGCCCGCACCAACCATGCGCCCCCGCCCGCGCGTAAACGTGGAAATCCAGCGAGGTGATAATTTCGTTTTCCCGATCGACATTGTGATCCGGAGCGTGCTGGCGATAGGTTGCAACGCGGGCGTGCCGCGAACTGGCAACAGCCGGTAATGCAAGGGGATTTGGGGATGATCGAGGGGTATGGAAGGGGCGCGACCGCCACGGCGGTGGCGGACGGCGGGCCGGGCACGGCACCGTCGCATTCACCCCGGCTGGGACCTGCGCGAAAGACCGCCGACAAGAGCGAGAACGGCAAAAGTCCGAGATGGCTGCGCGCCGTCACTCCGCCGCTCGCATTCGGTCTGCTGCTGCTTGCCGTCTGGGACATCGTCACCCGGACCGGAGCCGTCGCGGAGTTCTATCTGCCGGCTCCGGTCGACTTGGCGCGGCATTTCACCGATGAGTTGCTCCACGGTGACCTCGTGGAGTACACGAAGCAGACGGTGTGGGAAGCCATGGCGGGCGGCGGCATGGGGATCGGGGTGGCGCTGCCGCTCGGATATCTGATCGCCCGCAGCGACCTGGCGGCCGCGGCGCTCCAGCCGTATGTGGCCGCCTCGCAGGCCGTGCCCGCGGTGGCGCTGGCCCCGCTGCTGGCCCTGTGGCTCGGATACGGGCTGCTGCCGATCGCGGTGCTGTGCGCGCTGCTGGTCTTTTTCCCCATTCTCGTCAACACCGTGCTGGGTCTGCGTTCACTGGATCCGGATGTGATGGGGGCCGCGCGGGTGGACGGCGTGGGGTGGTGGGGGATGCTCTGGTACATCGAGCTTCCGCTCGCCCTGCCCAGCGTCCTCGCGGGGGTGCGCAACGGCCTCACGCTCTCCATCACCGGCGCGGTCGTCGGCGAGTTCGTGATGGGCGGCGAAGGACTGGGGCAGCTGCTGTCGGTGCAGCGCCAGGAAGCCGACACCATCGGGCTGTTCTCGACGCTCGTCATGCTCGCCCTTCTCGCCGCCGGCCTCTACGGCGTGATCCGCCTGGTCGAGCGGCTCGTTCAGCGCGACTGACATCTTTCACTCAGAGGAGAAGTACGTGCGATTCGTGCAGACGTCCATGGGGCGTGCTGGCAGACACCGGGTCGTGGGGGCGGCTCTCGCGTCGGTGGTGGCACTGACCACCCTGACCTCATGCGCCGAGGAGCCGAAGGACGCGGGAGGCAAGGGCGGCGAAAGCATCACCGTGGGGCTGACGTACACGCCCAACATTCAGTTCTCGCCATTCTATGCCGCGGCCGAAAAGGGGTACTACAAGGACGCCGGACTGAAGGTGACCCTGCGTCATCACGGCGCGGCCGAAGACCTCTTCGGAGCCCTCAAGTCGGGCAAGGAAGATGTGGTCTACGCGGGCGGCGACGAGATGCTGCAGGCCCGCGCCAAGAATGTGCCGGTCGTGGACATCGCCACCTTTTACCAGAAATACCCGGTGGGCCTGATCGTGCCGAAGGATTCCGACATCCGGAAACCGGCCGACCTCAAGGGACGAAAGATCGGCACACCCGGTCCCTTTGGCGAGACCTATTTCGGCTTGCTGGCGCTCCTCAAGGAGGGCGGACTTTCCGCCAAGGACGCCAAGGTGCAGAACATCGGCTTCACCCAGCAGGCGGCCCTGACCGGAAACAAGGTCGAGGGCGTGATGGGCTATCTGAATAATGACGCGATCTCCTTCAAGGAAGCCGGCAAGGAGGTCCGGTCCATCGTGCTCGACTCCGGTGACGCCGGAGATCCGCTGGTGGGAGTGGGTCTGGGCGCCAAGGAGAACACGCTCGACAAGCGCGGCGACGACATCAAGAAGTTCGTGGACGCCTCGCTGCGCGGGTTGCGCTATGTGATGGACCACCCGGACGACGCCATCAAGCTCAGCGAGAAGTATGTGCCGGGGCTGCGCGGCGACAAGCAGCGCGAGAACGCACGAGCGGTGCTCAAGGCCACGACGCCGCTGCTCAAGACCGATCAGGGCGAGGTGGGCGTGAACGACCCACAGACCTGGGCCCGGATGGCCGATTTCATGTACAACCAGGGGCTGCTGGAGAAGACCGTCGCCCCTGAGGACGCCTACGACAACGGCTACCTGCCGAGGTCGTGACCCCGGTCGCGGCGGCGGGCGCTCAGGCGTCCGCCGCCCCTGGCTGGGGGCACCTCCCAGCGGTAGCTGGGGGCGAGCCGTGCGTTCGACCCCGCGCCGGTGTTCCGGCTGGGGGCACCTCCCAGCGGTAGCTGGGGGCGAGCCGAAGGCGCGCGCCGCTGTCGTAAGGGAGGGCGCGCGGAGACCCCTCGGGCTCCCATCGGTTTGGGGTGCCCGGCGGCGAGTGAGCCGAAGGGGCGCGCCGCTGTCGTAAGGGAGAGCGCGCGCAGGCCGCGAGGAACGAGTGGCCGAGCACGGTCGACTGTCGACAGTGGCTTGAGCGCCCCGGAGGCGAACCGAGCCCCGAAAAAAGGGGGGCCGAGCACGGTCGACTGTCGACAGAGGCTTGAGCGCCCCGGAGGCGAACCGAGCCCCGAAAAAAAGGGGGGCCGAGCACGGTCGACCGTCGACAGTGGCTTGAGCGCCCCGGAGGCGAACCGAGCCCTAAAGAGAGGAGCGGTGCAGCGCGGCGGCGACGGCGAAGGCCACCGTGGCGCCGATGGTGAGCGCGACCCAGCTGCCCGTCGCCGACGTCTGGGCGACCACGAACAGCCCGATGGGCGGCCCCGAGGCCGTGCCCAGGTTCCAGGCCAGGGACGCCAGGGCGCTCGCCCGGCCCACGGCCGCCTCGCCCGACCGGCGCAGCAGCAGTGGATAGAAGGCCGAGGAGTACGTCAGCTCGCCCGCCGCGAAGACCACCGCGAAGGCGAGGAGCAGCCCGTAGCGCACGGCCGCGGGGGCCGACGGGCCGGTCAGCGCGGCGCCGAGACCGCAGCCGAACGCCCCGGCCCACAGGACGGGACCGGCGGCCAGGGAGACGGTCTCCGGCAGCCGCTCCAGCCGGCGCCGCAGCAGCGGCTGCAGGGCGACCAGGGCGAAGGAGTTGGACGCCACCACCGCGCTCACCCACCCCAGCGTGACCGCCATATGGTCATGCATCAGCAGGGGGACGGTCGCCTCGATCTGGGTGAAGCCGACGATCGCGAAGAGCGCCTGGGCGAGGATCAGCAGGGCCATGGGGCGCGCCCGCAGCAGCGTCCGGTAGGTCGGCCCGTTCGGCGTGCCACTGTTTTCGGCCTTTCGCCGCTCGGGCTGGATACGCGGGCGTAGCGCCCGGATGACCACGACCAGCGGGACCGCCGCCAGCCCATTGGCCAGATACAGCCGGCGCAGCGTCTCGGCCGCGGTGTCGCCCCCGTGCAGCGCGAGCCCCGCGACGACTGAGCCGACGCCGATCCCCGCGTTGTTGACGATATGGCGGACGGAGAAGGCCGTACGGCGTCCGCTCTCGGGTACGGCGGCGTCGACGACGCCCACGATCGAGGCGTAGAAGAGCCCGAAGCCGATCCCGACGCACGCGCCCGAGACCAGCACCAGCGCCACCCCGTCGGCCGGCGCCAGCAGCGCGTACCCGGCCGCGAGCGCCGCGCCGCCCAGCGCGCCCACCCGGTGCGGGCCGCCGCGGTCGGCCAGGGGACCGCCGATCAGGGCGGCGGCGAAGCTGGCCGCGGCCATCGCAATGAAGTAGCCGCCCGCGGCCCGGGAGCCGAGCCCCAGAAGCCGGCTGATGTAGATCGAGGTGAACGGGAAGCACAGGCCGTTGCCGAGGCAGGAGAGCAGCAGGGCGCCCATGAGCAGGCAAAAGCGCCGCCCCAGAGGTGCGCCGCGGGTCATGTGGTGAGCGCGGCGCGCACCTTGAGCAGCTCCTCGACCGCCCGCAGGTCGTACGGGGCGGGCAGGGACAGCACGACATGGACCGCACCCGCCTCGGCGAACCCCTCGACCAGCGGCAGCTGGTCCACGTTGACCATGACCGTACGGGCCACCCGCCCGGGGTCGCGGCCGACTCGCTCGCACCACTGGTCCAGCACGCCGTTCAGCTCGCGGAACTCGGCCACCGGGTCCTGGGAGGCCCAGCCGTACCAGTTCCACCAGTCGGCCTCGCGGGCAACCAGCTCCAGGGTGCGCCGCCGCCCGGCGCCGCCGATCAGCAGCGGAAGCGGCCCGGCGGGCCCGGGGTTGAGCGTGGCCAGCCGCTCCTTGACGGCGGTGACCGAGGCGGCGAAGGCGTCCATGCGCGCGGCCGGTCCGGGGAAGGGGATGCCGTACGCGGTGTGCTCGGCCTCGAACCAGCCCGCGCCCAGGCCCAGCACCAGTCGTCCGCCGCTGAGCTGGTCGACGGTGCGGGCCACATCGGCCAGGACGTGGGGGTTGCGGAAGGCGGTGCAGCTGACCAGCGGGCCGATGGTGGCCTGCCGGGTCTCGACCGCCATCGCGGACAGCAGTGACCAGCACTCGTAGTGGCGTCCGGCCGGATCGCCGGTGTGCGGGAGGAAGTGGTCCCAGGTCCACAGGGAGTCGACGCCGAGGGCGTCGGCCTCGCGCCACGCGGCGCGCAGCTCCGCGATGCCGGTGTGCTGCGGATGGAGTTGTACGCCTACGCGCAGGGACACGGGTGGTCCTTTCTGTTGTCGGTTCCCCACCCCGGTCGTCCTCGGAACCGGGGCGCTTCCAGGAGCCCGGCGGGCTCCGCCCTGGGCCGGGGCCTGCCGGGGCTCTGCCCGGACCCCGCTCCTCGATCGCCGAAGGCAGGAGGGCTTGGTTCCGCTGATCCGAGGACACTCCGGGAGGGCGTCCCGGGCCCGCGGTCTCGGGAAGGGGCGGGGCGGGGCGGGGGAGGGGCCGCCGGGCGGGGCTACGGGGTGACGACGACGCGGTACACCGGGGTTTCGGCGGCCTGCTTGAGCGCCTTCTCGACCTCGTCCAGCGCGTACCGCGCCGTGATCAGCGTCTCCAGCCGCCCCGTCAGCTGCCCGCCGCGCAGCAGCTCGGCGGCGGCGCGCCAGTCGTCGGGCTCATGGCTGAAGGAGCCGGTGACGGTCAGCTGGCGGCGGTGCACCTCGTAGCCGGGCACCTCGGCGGGCGGGCCGCCGGGGCCGCCGCCGAAGAGGACGACGGTGCCGCCGTCGGCGACCGCGGAGAGCGCGGAGGCGATGGACTCCTTGGAGGCGATGGTCACGAAGACGACGTCCGCGGCGGGGAGGCCGGCGACGTTCTCGGGGGTGACGGCCGCGTCGGCGCCGGCCGCGGCGATGGCGGCCAGCCGCTGCTCGTCCCGCTCCACGACCGCGACGCTACGGGCCTGCAGATGCCCCGCGACGGCCAGGTGCAGATGGCCCATGTATCCGGCGCCGATGACGGTGACCCGGTCCCCGGCGCGGAAGCCCCCGCGGCGCAGCGAGTGGACGACGCAGGCGAGCGGCTCGCCCATGGCGGCCACGGCGGGGTCGGTGTCGCCGACCGACCACACCCGGGAGGCGGGGAGGGTGATGTATTCGGCCAGTCCCGCGCCCATGGCGATCGCGCCGTCCTCCCGCATCTGGCCCTGGAGCGAGACGCAGATGGCGGACTGGCCGCGGCGGCAGCTGCGGCAGGCGCCGCAGCGGGGGAGTCCGTCGAGGGTGACGAGGGAGCCGGCGGGGGGCATGTCCTCCAGCTCGGCGGCCTTGGCGCCGATCCGCTCGACCCAGCCGGAGATCTCGTGTCCGGCGGCGGCGGGGTAGACGGTCATCCGCCCGGCGTACAGATTGGCCTCCATGGTGCATATGCCGCACGCCGCGATGCGTACGAGCACCTCGGAGTCGCCGACCTCGGGCACAGGTATGCGTCGTGTCTCGACCTGGCCTGCCGCGGTGATGACAGCTGTACGCATCGGGAACTGCCTTCCGAATGACGGGCGTTGTGCCCGGAGGCTATGCCGGGTCGCCGACGGAGGCAAGGAAAGGATCAGAGGCCGGCGCCGGGCTTCGAGGACGACCGGCGGAACGTCCACCAGATGATCAGGGCCCCGGCCGCGGCGGCGATCGCGCCGACGACGGAGGCGACACGCATGGCGTGGACGAACCCCTGGTCGGCGGCGTCGGACAGCCGCGGCAGCCGCAGCCTGGCGCTCAGCAGCCGGGTGGCCTCGGGCGACTCCTCGGCGGCGTCGGCCGCGCGCGGGGGCAGTCCGCCGAGCTTCGGCGTGATCCGGTCGCGGTAGACGCTGACCAGGACGGAGCCGAGGACCGCCACCCCGAGGACGCCGCCGATCTGCCGCATCGCGTTGTTGACGGCGGAGCCGGCGCCGGTCCGCTCGGCGGGGAGGACGGCCATGATGGCCTCGGTGGTGGGGGCGACGGCGGCGCCCATGCCGAGCCCCTGGAGGACGAGGAAGACCCAGAACAGCGGCAGTCCGCTGTGCTCGTCGAGGAAGACGTAGCAGAAGAAGCCCACCGTGGTGATCAGCATGGCGGCGGTGACGACGCGGCGTACGCCGTGGGCCCGGACCAGCCTGGCCGAGAGCGGCGCGCCCACCAGGACGCCCAGGGCGACCGGGGCGATGGACAGCCCGCACTCCAGCGGCGTCTGGCCGTGGACCCCCTGCAGATAGAAGCTGGTGTAGTACATCGAGCCGTTGAGCCCGAAGAAGGTCAGCATGACGGCCACGCTGGCGCCGGTGAAGCGGATGTCGCGGAACAGCCGGACGTCGAAGCTGGGGTTGGCGACGCGCAGCTCGACGAGGACGAAGACCACGACGAGGGCCGCGCCGCCGGCGAGCGCGCCGAGAATGGCCGGATCCGTCCAGTCGTTGCGATGGCCGCCCTCGATGACGCCCCAGACGATCGCGAACAGACCGGCGGTGGAGAGCACCACACCGAGCGGGTCGAATTTCTGCCGCACCCGGGTGACGACACCGGGCAGAAAGGCGAACGAACCGGCCACGCACAGCGCCACGATCGGCACATTGACCAGGAAGACCGAGCCCCACCAGAAGTGGTCGAGCAGCGCTCCACTGAGCATCGGTCCGGTCGCGATCGCGATTCCGCTGGAGCCCGACCAGATGGCGATGGCGGTCGCGCGATGCCGCTCGTCGAACACCTGGGCGATCAGTGCGAGGGTCGCGGGCATGATCAGGGCACTGCCGATGCCCATCACCCCGCGGGCGACGATGAGTTCGGGGGCCGAACCCGCGTATCCGGCCCAGGCGGAGGCTGCGCCGAAGACGAGCATGCCGGTCAGCAGCAGCCGGCGGTGGCCGTAGCGGTCGGCCAGCACCCCGCCGGTGAACAGCAGTACGGCGAAGACCAGCGTGTAGGAGCTGATGCTCCATTGGAGCTGGTTGGGGGTGGCGCCGAGCCCCCGGTCGGGGTCGGCCAGGGTTTTGAGCGCGACATTGAGCACGGTGTTGTCGAGCCACACCGCCAGTTGGGACAGGACCAGCACCGAGAGAGCGAGCCATTGACGGCCGGTCGGAGACCGCGCGGGGTCAGCCGGAGTGGCATCGGTCGTCGCGGTGTTCTGTGCGGCCATGTGGGCGGCGCCTTTCGGGACCACGGGCGTGTGGGGGTCCGCGTCGTACGGCGAGGGACGGCTTGCTGGCTCAAGAGGAAGTTACCAATCGGTCGAGCCGAGGCGCAGCCCCTTGCGACACGGGGCTGTTCGGCGGCCGGAGCGCGAGTGTATTTCACGGCGAGAACTGTCCTCTTCGGAACGATCTTCCTTGCCGTCCGGCAGGTGGCTCGTTACTGTTCCGTAAAGGCAGCCGGGGGTGTTCTTTGAGCCATTTCGGAATTCAACCAAATGACCGTGCGCCTATTGACGGTTTCGACGGGGAGGCGGGCGCGAGGGGAGCGGTTCGCAAGGAGCCGGACGTGAGGTCGGACAATCTGGAGGAGGCTCTGGGGCAGGCGTTACGCCTCCTGGAGTCCGCCGTGCACCATCACCGGCGCAGCGTGCTCGCCTCGGCGACCGCCGAACTGCCGGTGTCCGGCGAGGCGGTGGCCGGATGGGTGGCGCGGCTGGTGCTGCGCGCCGAGCGGGATGTGATCTGGAGCCTGCCCGAGGTGACCTGCGAGGAGCATGCCCGGTTGATCGCGCAGACGCTCGCCCAGCTCGCGGGCAAGGGGGTGCGCACCCGGATGCTCTGCCCGCCGCGAGTGATCCGCGGGGCCGCCTGGCAGCGCTCGGTGGGGGCGGTGGCGCGGCTGGAAGTACGCGTCTTCGAGGGGGTGCGGCAGGAGTTGGTGGTCGTGGACGGCGCGGCGGTCATCGCGCCCGACGCCTCGCCGGGCGAGCCCGGCGGCTCCCGCGCCTCGATGATCCAGAACTCCACCGTGGCCGACATGCTGCACCGACTGCTGTGCGGTATGTGGGACACCGCGCAGCGCCCGACGCGGCCGCTGTCCTTCGAGGGCGGGGCGCGCGGCCGGGTGCTGCGTGAGGTGCTGACGCTGATGGCGGAGGGCTACAAGGACGACGCGGCGGCCCGGAAACTGGGCCTTTCGGTGCGTACGTACCGTCGCTATGTAGCCGACATCATGCGCGATCTGAACGTCGAATCCCGGTTCCAGGCCGGAGTGCGCGCCGTGCGCGCCGGGCTCATGGAGGCCGATCCCGAGTAGCCGCCGCACGGCTGGGCAGTCCGTTTCCGGGTGACTCGGCGTTGTCCGCCTGCCGTCTTCCTGGCAGCTTCCTGCACATTCCATGCACTGCCGCCTCGGTAAGCGGCTGTCCATTGCAGCTTTATGACAGCCGTGGTTGTTGATCGGTTGTGCGAACGGGGTGTGTGACAGGTAGTGGACTCTGGGGTTGTCGGCTCCGGAACCGGCGCATAGCGTCAACGGCAGCTTCGCCGCTTTGCCCATGCCAAAAATGGAGGTGCGCGGTAATGTCCGCCATCGTCGAAGAGCGTCGGGAAACCATCAAGGAAATCGTGACGGATATCCTTGAGATCGACCCCGACGAGGTCAGCGAGACCAGTCTCTTCAAGGAAGAGCACGACGCGGATTCACTGCGGGCCATTGAAATTCTGGCGGCCTTGGAGAAAACGTTCAATGTCGTCATCGACCAGTCCGAGCTCAGCCGGATGGTGCACCTCCGAGGCGTCTACGAGGCGGTTTCCGACGCGGCAGGCTGGTGACGGGCAGCTCTCGGCGTACTCCTCGTACTCCTCGGAAGGCAGGGCGATATGCGTGGTGAGCCGGGTCGCAGGGTCGTCGTCACGGGCCTCGGGGTGGTGTCGGGCATAGGCATCGGCGCGGCGGAATTCCTCGCCGGGCTGCGCGCGGGGCAGAGCGCGGCGGGGCCGATCACCGCCTTCGACACCGAGGGCTTCGACCACTCGATGGCGTGCGAGGTCAAGGATTTTGACCCGGCGCGGTGGATTCGGAATCTGGAGCTACGGAGCCTGGGCCGGGCGAGCCAGTTCTCGGTGGCGGCGGCCCGGATGGCGGTGGCCGACGCCGGCTTCCAGGAGAGCGCGCTGCGCGACGCCCCCTGTCTCGTCTCCGTCGGCACGACCGACGGGGAGTCGGGAGACCTGGACCATCTGGTCGAGGTGGAAGTGGATCTGGGGCCCGAGCTGATGGAGCCCGCCGTCGCCCGCCGGGTGCCCGCGGGGCGGCTGTCGGCCGCGATCGCGCAGGAGTTCGGGCTGACCCGGGTGGAGGCGGTCACCCTCCCCACCGCCTGTGCGGCCGGCAACTACGCGGTCGGCTACGGCTTCGACGCCATCCGCGGCGGGGACGTGGACGTGGCGTTGTGCGGCGGCGCCGACGCCCTGTGCCGTAAGACCTTCACCGGCTTCTACCGCCTCGGCACCATAGCGCCCGAGCGCTGCCAGCCCTTCGACAAGGACCGCAAGGGCATCCTCACCGGCGAGGGCGCGGGCATGCTGGTGCTGGAGAGCCTGGAGTCGGCGCTGGCCCGGGGCGCCCGTATCTACGCCGAAGTCCTCGGCTACGGCCTCAACTGCGACGCGGACCACCCCGTCGCCCCCGATCAGGACAGCGTGGCCCGCTGTATGCGGCTCGCCCTCGACAACGCCCGGGTCAAGGCGGAGGAGGTCGACTTCATCTCCGCGCACGGCACCGGCACCAGGGCCAACGACATCACCGAGGCCCGCGCCATCCGCCAGGTCTTCGGGGACGCGGCCCCGCCGCGCACGGTCTCCATCAAATCGATGATCGGCCACTCCATGGGCGCCGCCGGGGCGCTGGCCTCCATCGCCTGCGCCCTCGCGCTCACCGAAGGCTTCATCCCGCCCACCATCAACCATGTCGAGACCGACCCCGAGTGCGGGCTCGACTGCGTGCCCAATCAGGCCGTGGACGCCGATCTGCGGATCGTCCAGAACAACGGCCTCGCCTTCGGCGGCAACAACGCCGTCGTTATCTTCGGCAAGCGCGGCGCGGACTGGTCATGAGTCAGCTGGTGACCGGCGCGGGCGCCGTGGCGAGCGTGGGCGAGGGCGTCGACGAGGTCTTCCGGGCCCTGTGCGCCGGCACCAGCGGACTGAACCCCCTGCGCGGCTTCGACCCGGAGCGGTACCGGGCGCGCCACGCCTACGAGATCGACGACCGCCCCGCACCGGGCCACGACATCCCCGGCCGGGCCACGGAATGGCTGCTGCGCGCGGTGGGGGAGGCCGCCGCCCAGGCCGGGCTCGGCGAGGACCTCAGCGAGGTGCCGGTGCTCGTGGGCACCGGGCTGCGCGAGCTGCGCTCGGCCGAACTCGCGTGGCGCGACGGCATCGCCTTCGACGCCGGCCGGCTGCACTTCGGCACCGCACTGCGGAGACGTTTCGGCGCGGTCCGCACCCACACCTTCGCCGGGGCCTGCTCGGCCTCGCTCTACGCGCTGGCGCTCGGCAGCGACCTGCTGGCCGGTGGCGCCGAGGACACCGTCGTCGTGGCCGGTGTCGACACCCTGACCGAGTCCATGTACGGGCTGCTGGACCGGGTGAACGCCGAACCGCCGGACCGGGTCCGGCCGTTCGACCGCTCGCGCCGCGGGGTGCTGATGGGCGACGGCGCGGCGGCCGTCGTACTGCGCCGGGAGGAGCCCGGCACGCGCCCCGGCGCACTCGGCAGGCTTCGCGCCGTCAGCATGAACTGCGACGCGCGTCATGTCACCGCGCCCGACGCCCAGGGCATCGCCCGGGCGGTGCACGAGGCGCAGTGGCGGGCGGGCGTCAAACCGGGTGACATCGATCTGCTGCTGCTGCACGGCACCGGCACCCAGCTCAACGACACGGCGGAGGCGACCGCCATCGCCGAGGTCTTCGGCCCCGATGTCCGCAGGCCGCTGATGACCGCCATCAAGTCCATGACCGGCCACACCTCCGGCGGCTCCGGCCTCCTCAGCCTGATCGTCGCGCTCAAGTCCCTGGCGTCCGGCCGGGTGCCGCCGACCCTGGGCCTGACCGACCCGCTGCCGGAGGCGGCGGCCTTCCGGTTCGTGCGCGAGCGCGGTGACGGTCAGGCCGACCTGTGCGTCGCGCAGATCGACGCGTTCGGCTTCGGCGGCGTCAACGCGGTCGCCATCGTGGAGAGGGCCGACCGATGACACGAGGCCCTGGCGTGGTCGTCATATCCGGTGTCGGGCTGGCCCTGCCCGGTGCGGACACGCCCGGCGCGCTGCTGCGCGGCGCCACCGGCTCCGCCGCCGAGCCGTTCGACACGGCCGCCCGGATCGGCCGCCGCGGCCACCGCTACAAGGACCGGGCGAGCCGGCTCGCGCTGTGCGCCGCGCTCGACGCGCTGCGGGACGCTGCCCTGATCCCCGCCGACGGCGAGGAGCTGACGGTGCCCGGCGAGACCGTCGGGGTGGTGGCCAGCTCCAACCTCGGCAACCTCGATACGGCGTGTCTGACCACGGCCGCCATCGCCGAGGAGTCGGCCCTGGGGCTGAGCCCCATGAGCCTGCCCAACGCCTCCAGCAATGTGATCGCCTCCTGGGTGGCGATCCGCCATGGTCTGCGGGGCCCCAATCTGATGCTGTGCAACGGGGCGACGTCCGGGCTGGACGCCGTCCACTGGGGCGCGATGCTGGTGGCGGCCGGCCGCGTCCGCCGCGCGCTGGTGATCGGCGTCGAGACGCACAACGCCGTCGTGGAAGACCTGCTCGGCCGGCGGGCCGACGAGCTGCTCGACGGCGCGGCCGCCCTCGTCGTCGAGGGCGCCCGGTGGGCGGAGGACCGCGGGGCGCGGGCCGCCGCCGTCCTGGGGCCGTACGAACGGCGGGCGGGGCTCACCGGGTGTGTCGAGGCGCTGTGTCCCGGTCCCGGCGCCGCCGCCCCGGGCGTCTGGTTCACGCCCGAGCGCTACGAGAGCGGCGCCGACGGCGGCCGCGCACCGGTGCCGGACACCGTGCCGCGGTATGACCTCACCACCGCGTTCGGCCGGGCCTCCGGCGCCCTCGGCGTACTGCAGTGCGCGGCGGCGGTCGGCTGGCTGGCCGGGTCCGCCGCCGGAGCCGGGGAGGCGGCAGGGTCCGGGTCCGGGGAGGCGCTGGTCACCAGCGGCGACGACACCGGGGACGCCGTGGCCGGGCTGCTGCTGCGCGGACCGGGCGAGCGGCGCCCGCATCCCGGGCCACCGCGCCCCACGACCGGCCGGCGCCCCCGGCCGGACGCCCCCCTCTCAGCGATGGAGTGCCCCTGATGACAGCCGCCGCCCCGCCGATCTCGGCCAAGACCCTGCTGGCCGACACCACGACCGTCCGGCTGCGCCCACGCTACGAGGGGTCGAACATCTGCACCTGGATCGGGTTCAAGCATGTCAACTACCTGGTCGAGGAGGCGGTGCTGGTCCACTTCGCGGCCTGCGGGGCCCCCGCCCGTCAGCTGTACGAGGAACACGGCCTCGGCCTGGACATCGTCGCCCTGGACAGCCGGATCCTGCACGCGTTCCATATGGACGACGAGGCGGAGGCCGAGGTGGTGCCGGACACCGCCGACGGCGACACCACCCTCGGCTTCCGGGTGACCATCCGCGTCGGGCGCGGCGACTCCGTCCTCAAGGCCGTCACCGCGACCGTGCGCGTCTCGCTGCGCGCGGACAGCTATCTGGAGGCGCCGGGCCGTCCGCCCGCGGAGTTCGCCCCCTATGCGGTGGACCGGCTGGGGGCCGACGCGCGGGCGCAGGGGAAGACGGCGATCCGGGTGCCCTTGGCGGACGGCGGCGAGCGGGCGGTGCTGGCGGCGCTCACCGAGGGCCGTAACGCCTACGCCTGGAAGTGGAACATCCCCTACCCCTACTGCCACTTCACCGAGCGGCTCCAGATGTCGGGTTATCTGCGGCTGATGGAGGAGGCCAAGGACCGCTTCGTCCTCGACCGCGGCATCTCCATCAAGACCCTGCTGGACGACCGCAAATGGATACCCGTCGTGCCGCGGTCCTCGATACGCGTCGTCGACGAGGCGCTGATGGAAGAGGACCTCTACACGGTCTACACCGTGGAGGAGATCTTCAAGGACTTCACCTATACGGCCCGGATGGACTGTTACGTCGTCCGCGACGGCGGGCTCGCCCTCACCGCCACCGGCCGGATCACCCACGGCTACGCGGTGATCGAGAACCGCCGCGACTGGCGGCTGGTCTCCTTCGACCGCCGGGTGCTGGACGCGCTCGGCGGAAAGCCGAGCGGCACCTGATGGACGACGTACTGGTCACCGGACTCGGGGCGCTGTCCCCGCTGGGGTCGGGCACAGACGCCTTCTGGCGGGGCATGCACACGGCGGACGCCGTCCCGGCCCGCGTCCCCGACCCGCTCGCCCATATGGACCACCCGCGGATGTATCTGGTGCCCGAGGCCGATCTGCCGGCCGGGCCCGAGGAGCGGGACGGGCTGCCGCTGGGGCGCGGTTCGCGGTTCGCGCTCGCGGCGGCGCGCGAGGCGGTCGAGGACGCGGGGCTCGCGGGACCGGCCGACGCGGGCCCGGCCGACACGGACCCGCGCGTCGATCCGCGCCGGGTGGCCGTCGCCCTCAGCAGCGGTATGGGCGACACGGAACTGCATGAGCGGTGGTGGACCGGTCAGGCCCCCAAGGCCGGCCGCTGGGCGCCCGTCTTCCCGGTGGCCTCGGCGGTCGGCGCATGGTTCGGCGCGCAGGGGCCCAACACCTGCCTCAGCAACGCCTGCGCGGCGAGCGGCTACGCGCTGTCCGTCGCCGCCGATCTGATCCGCTCGGGCGAGGCGGACGTGGTCATCGCGGGCGGTGCCGAGGCGTACTCCCGGACCGCGCTCGCCTGCTTCAACCGGATGGGCGCGATCGACCCCGAGCGCTGCCGTCCGTTCGCCGCCGAGCGCCGTGGCACGGTCTTCGGCGAGGGCGCCGCCGTCCTCGTCCTGGAGTCCGCGGCGCACGCCCGCGCGCGGGGCGTGCGGAGGGTCTACGGGCGGCTCGCGGGCACCGGCTGGAGCTGCGACGCCTACCACGCGACCGCCCCCGAGCCCGGCGGCGCGCAGATCGAGCGCGCGATGCGCGAGGCGCTGCGGGAGGCGGGCGTCGGGGCCGCGCCCGACGAGCTGGGGTTCGTGCTGCCGCACGGCACCGGCACCGAGCTCAACGACGTGGTGGAGAGCCGGATCCTGGGCGCGGTGCTGGGCGCGTCGGCCGACCGTACGCCCCTCTACAGCCTCAAGGCGCTCATCGGGCACACCGGGGGCGCGGCGGGCGCGTTCGCGGCGCTGGCCGCCGTCCTGGTGCTGCGCCACAGGACGCTGCCGCCCAATGTGCCCGTCGGGGCATGGGACCCCGACTGCCCGGTGTCGCTGCCGCTCGCGTCCGCCCCGATGACCGCCGGGTACGGGCTGGTCAACGCGTACGCCTTCGGCGGCAACAACATCTCGCTCGTGTTCGGGGAGGCTGCCTGATGAGCGGTGTGGACCTGGTGGTGACGGGCGTCGGTACGGTGAGCGCGGACGGCTTCGACTTCCGTACGGCGCTCGGCCGGCGCGGCTACAAGTATCTGCCCGCCGCCTCGCAGTACTTCCTGGCCGCGGCCAAGCGCGCGCTGGCCGCGACCGGCCACGACACCCTGGAGGCGGTCGGGCCCGAGCAGCGCGCCGCGGCGGTGGGCACCAACAGCGCGGCCGTCGCCCTGCACCATGCGATGGACCGTACGGTCACCGGGACCGGCGCCGACGATCTGTCCCCGGTCACCGCGCCGTACTTCTCGATCAATCTCTTCGGCAGCCGGCTGGCCACCGAACACGACCTCAAGGGCTTCAACCTCACCTTCACCAGCCCCCGGGTCGCGGGCCTCGAAGCGCTCCAGACCGGGCAGCGCGCCGTCGCCGCCGGGCGGGCCCGCTGGCTGCTGGCCGGGGCCACCGAGGAGGCGCTGCCCGAGGACGAGCCGGGGGCGGAGCGCTCGGAGGCCGGTGCCGTCGCCCTGGTGCTGGAGCCCGCGGCAGCCGTCGCTGTCCGGGGCTGCCGGGCGCTCGGCCACCTCGGCGTCCGCTCGTTCTTCCTGCCGCCCCGCGTGGCCGCCTCGGAGCACGGGGCCGAGCAGGCCGCCGCGTTGCTCCGGGACGCGCTCGACGCCCTCGGCCACCGGCCCGGCACGCCCTTGACCGTCACCGCCGTGCTCGACGGCTCCCCGATCGGCGAGGCGGTCGCGGCGGCGCTGGACGAGAAGACGTTCCGCGACGAGCGGGCGTTCGGCGAGGCGAAGGCGTGCAGCGACGGGAAGGCGTTCAGCGACGGGAAGACCGAGCGGATCCCGGCCGGCGCGGGCGCTCTGGAGCCGGTCGCGCGGGCCGCCGCCGCCCTGGACGGTCCGCCCGGCCACGCACACGCCGTCGTCACCGCGGCGGCCGAGGGGAACACCGCCGTCTGCCTGGTCACCCCGGGCGGTATCCACGGTGCGGAAGCGAGCGGCCGATGAGCGGAAGACGGAGGGCGAGCGACCGATGATCACCTCACTCGAAGGCTCCTGGTGCCTGGTGCTGGGCGCCTCCAGCGGTATGGGCCTGGCCATCGCCCATGAGCTGGCCCGTACGGGCGTCAACATCCTGGGCGTCCACTTCGACACCACCGACGGCCAGGAGAAGGCCGCCGTCGCCCGGGAGGAGATGCGCGGCCAGGGCGTCGAGGCGCACTTCTTCAACGCCAACGCGGCCTCCGCCCGGACCCGCGAGGAACTGCTGCCCGCGTTCGAGCGGCTGACCGGCGGCAAGGGCATCCGCGTCCTGGTGCACTCACTCGCCTTCGGCACCCTGCTGCCGTACCTCGACCCCGACGCCGAGAGGCGGCTGACCTCTCGCCAGATGAACATGACCCTCGACGTCATGGCGCACTCGCTCGTCTACTGGACCCAGGACCTGTTCACCGCGGGACTGCTCCGCGAGGGCGCCAAGGTGTACGCGATGACCAGTGCCGGAGGGGCGCGGGTCATGCCGAACTACGGAGCCGTCTCCGCGGCCAAGTCCGCCCTGGAGTCCCATGTGCGCCAACTCGCCCTGGAGCTGGCACCCTCGGGCATCGCCGTCAACGCCCTGCGCGCCGGGGTGGCCCGGACCCCGTCCATGGAGCGCATCCCGGACAGCGAGCGGCTCGCCGCGTACGCCCGGGAGCTCAATCCGCACCGGCGGCTGACCCGGCCCGAGGACGTCGCCGAGGCCGTCTCCCTGCTGTCCCGCACCGACTCGTCCTGGATCACCGGAAATGCGATCGGGGTCGACGGCGGCGAGCTGCTGACCTGATGACGAGGACGGGCCCATGACTGACCATCTGCTCATCGAGAGCGGCGGACCGCAGACCGGACCCGCCTGCGATCGGTTCTTCGGCGACGCGGTACGGCTGGCCGAGGGCGGCCACCATGTGGTGCTGTTCCTCGTCGAGAACGGGGTGACCGCCGCGCTGCCCGGCGCCTCGCGGGGCGTCAAGACCCTGCTGCTGGGCGGCGGCGAACTATGGGTGGACGCCTTCTCGGCTGCCCAGCGGGCCCTGCCCGCGGCCGATCTGCTGCCCGCCGCCCGGCTGGTGGAGATGGACGACGTGGCCGCCAAGCTGCTGGAGCCCCGGCTCAGGGCGGTGTGGCACTGATGCCCCGGCCCGTTCCCCCCACCGATGTCCTGCTCAACCTCTTCGGCGCCCCCCACCAGAGCGATCTGGTCACCTCGGCGCTGCGGCTGGCCACCGCGCTGCTCGACCGCGGCGCCCGGGTGCAGATCTGGACCTGCGGCGACGCCACCCGGCTGACCAGCGCGAGCCTCGGCGACACCAAACCGCGCGACCTGACCGACCTCGGCCGCGACCACCCGTCCACCGCCCGGGTCGTCCGCGAGCTGATCGCCGACCACCCCGACCGGCTGTACTGGTACGTCTGCCGCTTCTGCGCCGAGGAGCGGGGCGTGGCCGCCCAGATCCCGCAGGTCCGTACGCGCGCCCCCTTCGTCTTCGCCCAGCATGTCGACGCGGCGGACAAGAGCCTGGTCATGGGGGTGTGCTGAGCCATGACGGACCAGGCGCGCTGGCTGCTGATCATGGAGAAGGCGTATCGGGGCTCGATCGAGACCCAGTTCGCCGACGCGCTCTACTGTGTCCCCGATCTGCACCGGCAGAGCGGCGGCTGCGATCTGGCGCTGCGCGGCCCCGCCGCTAGCTACGCCCTCGGCACCGGCACCGCCCTCGGCACCGGCACCGGCACCGGCACCGACGCCTCGCCGTCGCTGCGCATCGGCGCCCGGACCCTCGACACCCTGCCCGATCCGCGCGCCTCGGTGCGGAAGCTGCTCGCCGCCGGGGTCACCGTGCTGGTCGAGGAGGCCGATCTGGCCGCGCTGGGGCCCACCGCCACAGACCGGCTGCTGCCGGGCGTACGCGTCGTCGAGGGCGACGGCCTCGCGGCGCGCTGGCCCTCCTACGAACAGGTGTGGTTCCTGTGACCGCGCCCGCCGCCCACGGCCCCCGTACTGCCGCCCACGGCCCCCGTACTGCCGCCCGCGGCCCCCGTACTGCCGCCCGCGGCCCCCGTACTGCCGCCCACGGCCCCCGTACTGCCGCCCACGGCCCCCGTACTGCCGCCCGCGGCCTCCGTACCACTGACGCCATCACCGAAGGAGCCCACGGACCCATGGTCAACGCACCCGCCGCGGGCGGCCCGGTCATCTCCGCCTGGACCGCCGTATCGCCCTTGGGACCGCACGGGGCGGACTTCACCGCCGGGCTGCGGTCGGGCCGCACAGCCGGTCGGCCGCTGGATCCCGAGGAGTGGTCCGTGCCGTTCCGCGAGGCGTGTCTCGTGCCCGACTTCCACATCCGGCAGATCCTGGGCCGTAAGGGCACCCGTTCGATGGACCGGGCCACCGGTCTCGCCGTCACCGCGATCCGCCGGCTGCTCGACGGCGACGGGCCAGGGGACGACGGGCGCGAGGGGGAGGGGGCCGGTGAGCGGCTGCCCGGCGTGGGCGAGCACACCGGTCTCGCGCTCGGCACCAGCACCGGATCCGCCCAGAGCATCATGGACTTCACCCGTGACTCGCTGGTCGGCGAGAAGCCCTTCTTCGTGGACCCGGCCCGGTTCCCCAATACGGTCATGAACTGCGCGGCCGGCCAGTCCGCCATCTGGCACGGGCTCAAGGGCCCCAACACCACCATCGCGGGCGGCCGCGCCACCGGGCTGCTCACGCTCCAGTACGCGCTGCGGCTGCAGCGCGCCGGGCGGGCGGACACCGTGCTGTGCGGGGCGGTCGAGGAGTTCTCCTCCGCCCGCGCCTGGCTGGAGTGGCACGCCCGCGCCGACGGCGACCGCGCCGCCGTGCTCGGCGAGGGCGCGGCCGTCTGGCTGCTGGAGCCGGACGCCCGCGCGCGCGAGCACGGCCGGGGCGGCCTCGCCGAGGTCGCGGGCCTGGAGTTCGGCTGCGCCGCGGACGTGGCGGCGGCCCGTACGGTGCTCGCCGACGCGATCCGCCGGCTGCTGGACCGTACCGGCGTGGCCCCCGGCGAGATCCGCGCCGTCGCCGACTCGCGGGCGCCCGGCGCGGAGGGGGAGGCCGAGCGCGCCGCCCTCGCCGACGCCCTCGGCGGCCATGAGCCGCCCCGGATCACGGCCGCCGACACGATCGGGGACACCTGTGCCGCCTCGGCGGCCTTCCAGATCGCCGCCGTCCTCGCGCTCGCCGAGCGCAAGGAGATCGCCCCCGGCGCCCACGCCCTGGTCACCACGGCCGACCGGGACGGCGTGGTCGGCGCGGCCCTGCTGCGGATCCGCTGACGGGCCGGCCGGTCCGTCAGCACAGGGAGCTGGTCGATACGACGGCCGGCTCATCACCCCGAGACCCGCTGAAAGCGGAAGGAGACCCCCGCATGGCTGACGCCACCGCCGCCCTGGACAAGGAAGAGCTGCGCACCTTCGTCGCGGATGTGCTCGATGTGGACGAGGAGGACGTCACCGACGACGCCGACTTCGTCAAGACGCTCGGCGTGGACTCGCTCATGGCCCTGGAGGTCATGGTCGTCCTGGAGAAGAAGTACTCCGTCAAGCTGGAGGAGCGGGAGATGAAGGAGGTCACCTGTCTGCGGAAGGTGTACGACCTGCTCGCCTCGAAGCTGGAGAAGTGAGATGACGGCGGCCGCGTGCGGACCGGTCGACGGCGCCGTGGCGGTTCTCGACCCGGGCGTCCCGGGCGAGCGTCCCGCCCGCTGCGAGGTCGTGGTAGGCGAGGCGGAGAAGGTCTTCGCGGGCCACTTCCCGGGGTTCCCCATCTTCCCCGGGGTGTGTGTCGTCGAGTACGTCCAGCGCGGTGCCCTCGCCACCTTGCCCGAGCCGGGCGGGCGGTGGGTCCTGGCGGCCGTCGAGTCCTCCCGCTTCCTCAGCCCGGTCTACCCCGGGTCCACGCTGAGCTGCGAGCTCACCTGGTCCCGGAAGGACGGGGCCTGGCGCTGCCGGGCGTCGGCCACAACCGGACGCGGGCCCGCCGCGCAGATACGGCTGCGCTTCGAGCGCCGGGAGGCCGTCGCGTGATCACCGTCAGCGAGATCAAGCGGATACTGCCGCACCGCTACCCCATGCTGCTGGTCGACCGGGTCACCGAGCTGGTCCCGGGCGAGCGGGCCCGCGGGCTGAAGGCGGTCACCTGCAATGAGCCCTGGTACGCGAAGGTGCTCGACACCGCGCCCGAGGAGGACTACCACTACCCGTGGACGGTGCTCCTCGAGTCCTGGTGCCATGTGGCCGGGGTGCTGGTCGCCCGGGACCGGCCCAATCCGGACGTACGCACCGGCAAGGCGATGCTGCTCGGCGGCATCACGGACGCCGAGTTCCACCGCCCGGTGATCCCCGGCGATGTGGTGGAGCACCATGTCCGGCTGGCCCGCCAGGTCGGCGAGACCTTCGTCTTCGAGGGAGAGAGCCTGGTCGGGGACGAGACCGTCCTCACCGTCGGGCGGCTGACGATGACGATGCGTCCGGCAACCGAGCTGACCGGCGCCTAGGGAGGGACCTCACCGTATGTCCGACCGTATCTCCGATCCTGCGCCCGGCAACGAGGGGCGGGTCGCGCTGGTCTCCGGCGGCTCGCGCGGCATCGGCCGCGCGACCGTACTACGGCTGGCCCGGGACGGTTTCGATGTGGCGTTCTGCCACCGCTCGAACCCCGACGCCGCCCGCGCGCTGGAGAAGGAGGCGGCGCGGCTCGGCGGCGGGCGGGTGATCGGCAGACAGACGGACGTCGGCGACGCGGACGCGGTGCGCGAGCTGATCGCCTTCACCGAGGAGTCGCTCGGCCCCGTCGAGGTCGCCGTCACCTCCGCGGGCATTACCCGGGACAATCCGCTACTGCTGATGAAGGACGAGGAGTGGCGGGACGTCATGGCCGTGAACCTGGACGGCACTTACCACGTATGCCGTTCCGTGGTGTTCGGAATGATGAAACGCAAGTCCGGATGCGTTATCAACATCTCCTCGGTCGCCGGTGTCCACGGCAATGCCACACAATCCAATTACGCCGCGTCCAAAGCAGGGATCATCGGCTTCACCAAGTCGCTCGCCAAGGAGGTCGGACGGTACGGCATCCGGGCCAATGTGGTCGCGCCGGGCTTTGTCGAGACCGATATGACGGCCGAGCTGTCCGACAGTGTGCGGAAGGAGGCGGAGGAGCGCATCCCGCTCCGCCGCTTCGGCCGCCCCGACGAGGTCGCCGACATGGTCGCGTACCTGGTCGGCGCGGAGTATGTGACCGGCGCGGTGTTCCAGGTGGACGGCGGCATCGTCCTCTGACACACGGCGGCACCGTCCTCGGAAGAGAAGCGACGGACGAGAAGGATGAGGGAGGGGGACGGACGTGACAGCCAAGCGCAGCAATGTGCCGCGCTTCTATTTCAATTTCCGCAGTCCGTACAGCTGGATCGCCTACCGTGACCTGATGGACCGCTATCCGGATGTCGCACAGGCGGTGGAATGGCACCCCTGGTGGGAACCGGACGCGGACGGTGAGCGCCGGATGGCCGAACACCGGCGACGCTTTCCGTACACGGCGATGTCACGGGACAAGCATCTCTATATCCTCCAGGATGTGCGCCGGCTGACGGCCGACCGCGGGCTCGCGGTCACCTGGCCGGTGGATCTGGACCCGGTCTGGGAGGTGCCGCATCTGCCGTACTTCCTCGCGCTGGACGCGGGCCGCGGCCCCGCGTACATCGAGCGGGTCTACCGGGCGCGCTGGCTGGAGGGGCGCGACATCTGCGACCGTAGGACCATCGCCGCGATCGCCGCGGAGCTCGGCCTTCCGGCCGACCCGGTGGTGGGCGCGGCCGACGACGACGGGCTGCGCGGCGGGGAGGGGCTCCAGGCCCTGCTCGCGCTCAGCGACGACGGGGCGTTCGGCGTTCCGTTCTTCACCCAGGGCTATGAGAAGTTCTGGGGGGTGGACCGGCTGCCCGCGTTCGCCGACGCGGTCCGCTCGCGTTCCGCGTCCGGTCCCGGCGCCGGCTCCCGTTCCCACTCCCGCTCCCGGGATACGCCGCCGCCCCCTGAGCCGCCGGGCGCCGGGCGGGCGGCCGGTACGGACTTCGCCGCCACTCGATCGGGTGACCAGGGCCATGCCGGGGGGTGTGGCTGACTCTTCGCCCGCCCGCTCGTTCACACAGTGTTCCTGCCTACCCGCCCGTCCCGACCGAGACGAGACCGCCCTGACCGCCGACGGACACTCCTTCCCCTCCTGGAGGCCGCAGATGCCCGAGCCACGCCAGAAGTCGGTGCGGCATCCCTCGCTGGGGGCCCGCGCCCTCTCGCTCGCGGCGCTGCCCATCGCCCCGCTGTACGGGGCCTCGCTGGCGTATCTGGCCTTCCACCCGCGGCGCCGGGCACAGCAAGAGCATCCGCGGGACCACGGGCTGCCCTGTACGGAGCTGAAGGTCCCCTTCGCGGCCCGGAAGTACGTCCACGCCTGGCTGTGCCCCGGGGCCACGGACAAGGTGGTGGTGCTCGGGCACAGCATGGGGGCGGGCAAGGACCACAGCCTCGGCCATGCGAAGTTCCTGCACGACGCCGGGTACACCGTCTGTCTGTTCGACCACCGCAACCACGGGGCCAGCAGCGACGACCGGGCGCTGCTCGGCCTCGGCGACCGGTTCGCGAGCGATGTCACCGCGGTGGTGTCCCATCTGCGCGGACGGCAGGGCTACGCCTCGGCGCGCATAGCCGTCTACGGCTTCTCCTTCTCGTGCTTCTCCTCCATGTGGGCGCTGACGCACGACGGGTTCGAGGTTGACGCACTGGTGTGCGACAGCGGGCCGGGGCACGATGTCCCGCCGCTGCTGCGCAAGTTCCTGGAGGCGGAGGCGCTGCCGATGCCCGCCCTGCTCAGCGGTGAGCCGTCCCGGTCGGTGGTGACACGGACCCTGTGTGCGGTGGGTCCGGCTATGCTCCGGGCCCACTGGCCACCGCCCGCGACGGGCAAGTTCGCCAAGATCCCACTGCTGTTCATGTCGGGCGAGCACGATGCGATCGTGCCGCCTTCCTCGGTGGACGCGCTGGCCGAGCGCTATGCCCAGGCCGAGACGCACGTCCTGCCGGGTGCCGAGCATCTGCTCGGGCTGCAGACCGATCCCGAGGCATACGCGCGCGTGGTACTGGACTTTCTCAAGCGGGCCCTGGGGTAGCAACCTGACCGTCCTCGACCGGGACGGTACTTCTGGAAGAGGAAAGAGAGAGCATGCAAAAGGTGCTCATCGCCAATCGTGGCGAGATCGCTGTCCGTGTTGCCCGTGCCTGCCGGGATGCCGGGATCGCGAGCGTTGCCGTCTACGCCGATCCGGACCGGGACGCATGCCATGTGCGCGCGGCCGACGAAGCCTACGCGCTGGGCGGTGACACCCCGGCGGCCAGCTATCTCGACCAGGCCAAGGTCCTGGCCGCGGCGGCCGAATCCGGCGCGGACGCCATCCATCCCGGCTACGGATTCCTCTCCGAGAACGCCGACTTCGCCCAGGCCGTCCTGGACGCCGGCCTCACCTGGATCGGCCCCCCGCCCCAGGCGATCCGCGACCTCGGCGACAAAGTCGCCGCCCGCCACATCGCCCAGCGCGCCGGCGCCCCCCTGGTCGCCGGCACCCCCGACCCCGTCTCCGGCGCGGACGAGGTCCTGGCCTTCGCCCGCGAACACGGGCTGCCGATCGCCATCAAGGCCGCCTTCGGCGGCGGCGGCCGCGGCCTGAAAGTCGCCCG
>NZ_JBEXFG010000043.1:0-58897 GCF_040606675.1 Streptomyces sp. NPDC005393
TCTGGCACAACGACAAGGAAGGGCAACCCATCAAGCGGTCACTGATCGCCTACGATCACTAACCGCGACGGCACCCCTTGGACTCATTCATCTAGGGGCGCGGCGGCCCAGCTCGGCCTCCACAAAGCCGGGCGGACGGCGGCGCGCGACGCCATGACACCCACCCGCGAGCGCTCCCGCACACCGTCCACGTGGCGAAAAACACCGAGCGACTCCCGATACACCCCCGTAAGGTGACCGACATGCAGGTGATCCAGTCCACGAAGCTCTCCAACGTCTGCTACGAAATCCGTGGCCCGGTACTCGAGGAGGCGATGCGACTGGAGGCAGCGGGTCACCGCATTCTCAAGCTCAACACCGGCAACCCGGCGACCTTCGGCTTCGAATGCCCCCCGGAGATCCTTGAGGACATGCTGCGGAACCTCGGCGACGCCCATGGCTACGGCGACGCCAAGGGTCTGCTCACCGCGCGGCGCGCGGTGATGCAGCACTACCAGACCAAGGGCGTCGACCTCGATGTCGAGGACATCTTCCTCGGCAACGGCGTCTCCGAGCTGATCCAGATGGCGATGCAGGGGCTGCTCGACGACGGTGACGAGGTCCTCGTCCCCTCCCCCGACTATCCGCTGTGGACCGCCGCGGTCTCCCTCGCCGGCGGCACCGCCGTCCACTACCGCTGCGACGAGCAGGCGGACTGGCTGCCGGACCTGGCCGATATCGAGCGCAAGGTGACCGACCGCACCAAGGCGATCGTCATCATCAACCCGAACAACCCGACGGGCGCCGTCTACAGCGACGAGGTGCTGCGCGGCATCACCGACATCGCCCGCCGCCACCGGCTGATCGTCTGCTCCGACGAGATCTACGACAAGATCCTCTACGACGGGGCCACCCACACCCCGACCACCGCCATCGCCCCGGATCTGCTGACCCTGACCTTCAACGGGCTCTCCAAGGCGTACCGGGTCGCGGGCTACCGCAGCGGCTGGCTGGCGGTCTGCGGTCCGAAGGCCCACGCCACCAGCTATCTGGAGGGGCTGACGATCCTCGCCAATATGCGGCTGTGCGCCAATATGCCGGCGCAGCACGCGGTGGCCACGGCCCTGGGCGGCCGTCAGTCGATCAACGACCTGGTGCTCCCCGGTGGCCGGCTGCTGGAGCAGCGCGACACCGCCCATGAGCTGCTGACCCAGATTCCGGGCGTCACCTGCGTCAAGCCGAAGGGTGCGCTGTACGCCTTCCCGAGGCTCGACCCCAAGGTCTACAAGATCAAGGACGACCGGCAGATGGTGCTCGATCTGCTGCGCGCCGAGAAGATCATGATCGTGCACGGTACGGGCTTCAACTGGCCGGAGCCGGATCACTTCCGCATCGTCACGCTCCCCGCGAAGAAGGACCTGGCCGACGCGGTGACCCGGATCGGGAACTTCCTCGACGGATACGGACAGCCCTGATCATCTTAGCGGCGACTCAACTTTAGACAGCGTCCAAGTTAGGATGGTCTCCTGAACCCTTGGAGGCCATCCATGTACGAACCGATCCGCGGCAAGTCGGTCCACAGCATGGCCGAGCCCGAGCCCGCCGACTTCCCGCACCGCTCCCGCGAGGAGGAGCTGGACATCCGGCTGGCCGGACATCTGACCGCCCTGCTGACCGTGACCGACGAGCTGCGCGCCCTCGCCCCGGATCCCGGCCTTGACGACGCCGCCGATCGGATCGCCGACCAGGCCGCCCGCCTGCGCGACGGCCGCGCCCCGTTCCGCGCGGCCCCCACGACCGCGATCTCGGAGCCGACGCATATCGCGGCCCTCCACCAGCGGGCCCATACCCTGGCGGGCTGGGCGCTGGTGGTGGCCACGTCCCGCAACGACACGGCGGCCACGACGCTGGCGGCCGAGCGCCTGAAGTCCCACGCGGCGGCGCTGGGCGTCGCCGCGTAGCGGCCCGCGGCCGATTCGCGCACCGCCAAGAGGCCGGGGCCCGCACCTGAGTGCGGGCCCCGGCCTCCAGGGGCGGGCGGATCAGCCCAGGCGCTTCACCAGCGCGTGGTACTCGTCCCACATCTCCTTGGGCGTGTGCTCGCCGAAGGTGTTCAGGTGGTCGGGCACCAGGGCCGCCTCCTCGCGCCAGACGTCCTTGTCGACGGTGAGCAGCAGATCGAGGGAGGCGTCGTCGAGGTCGAGACCGGCGGTGTCCAGCGCGTCGCGCGTCGGCAGCACGCCGATCGGGGTCTCGACGCCCTCGGCCTTGCCGTCCAGGCGGTCCACGATCCACTTCAGCACCCGGCTGTTCTCACCGAAGCCCGGCCACACGAAGCGCCCGCCGGCGTCCTTGCGGAACCAGTTGACGTAGTAGATCTTCGGCAGCTTGGCCGCGGCCTCCTCGTCGGAGGTCTTGCCGACCTTGACCCAGTGGGCCATGTAGTCGCCCATGTTGTAGCCGCAGAACGGCAGCATCGCGAACGGGTCGCGGCGCAGCTCGCCGACCTTGCCCTCGGCCGCCGCGGTCTTCTCGCTCGCCACGTTCGCGCCGAGGAAGACGCCGTGCTGCCAGTCGAAGGACTCGGTGACCAGCGGCACCGCGCTGGCGCGGCGGCCGCCGAAGAGGATCGCCGAGATCGGCACGCCCTTGGGGTCCTCCCACTCGGGCGCGATGATCGGGCACTGGCCGGCCGGCACGGTGAAACGGGCGTTGGGGTGGGCCGCGGGGGTCTCACTGGCCGGGGTCCAGTCGTTGCCCTTCCAGTCGGTCAGAGAAGCGGGCGGCTCCTCGGTCATGCCCTCCCACCACACATCGCCGTCGTCGGTGAGGGCGACATTGGTGAAGACCGAATTGCCCCACAGGGTCTTCATGGCGTTGGCGTTGGTGTGCTCGCCGGTGCCGGGCGCGACGCCGAAGAAGCCGGCCTCGGGGTTGATGGCGTACAGCTGGCCGTCCTCACCGAACCGCATCCAGGCGATGTCGTCGCCGATCGTCTCGACCGTCCAGCCGGGGATGGTCGGCTCCAGCATCGCGAGGTTGGTCTTGCCGCAGGCGCTCGGGAACGCCGCGGCGACGTACTTCGCCTCACCGCGCGGCGGGGTGAGCTTGAGGATCAGCATGTGCTCGGCCAGCCAGCCCTCGTCGCGGGCCATCACGGAGGCGATGCGCAGGGCGTAGCACTTCTTGCCGAGCAGGGCGTTGCCGCCGTAGCCGGAGCCGTAGGACCAGATCTCCCGGCTCTCGGGGAAGTGCGAGATGTACTTGGTCGAGTTGCACGGCCAGGGGACATCGGTCTGGCCCGGCTCCAGCGGGGCGCCGAGGGTGTGGACGGCCTTCACGAAGAAGCCCTCGTCACCGAGGACGTCGAGAACCTGCTGCCCCATGCGGGTCATGGTGCGCATGGAGACGGCGACGTAGGCGGAGTCGGTGATCTCGACACCGATCGCGGACAGCGGCGAGCCGAGCGGGCCCATGCAGAACGGCACGACGTACATGGTCCGGCCGCGCATCGAGCCCCGGAATATGCCCTGTTCGCCCGCGACACCGCCTTCTTCTCCGCAAAAGATGGCACGCATCTCGGAAGGGTGTTTCCAGTGATTGGTCGGGCCGGCGTCCGCCTCCTTCTCGGAGCAGATGAAGGTGCGGTCCTCGACGCGCGCCACATCGCTCGGATCGGAGGCCGCGTAGTACGAGTTCGGCCGCTTGATCGGATCCAGACGCTGGAAGGTCCCCTTCTCCACAAGCTCCGCGCACAGGCGGTCGTACTCCGCCTCCGAGCCGTCGCACCACACCACCTGGTCGGGCTGGGTGAGGGCGGCGATCTCGCCCACCCAGGAGATGAGTTCCTGGTGGTTCGTGGGGCTCGGGGTGGTGGTGAGGGAGGAAGCCACATTGCTGGGCGCCACGATCGCTCCATTCCGCCGGGAACCACACAGCTCCGGCGTCATCGATTGAGGGTTGTAGGCGGATATGTGCACGCATATCCGCATATGGAGACAGCTACCCCTTGGGGGCTGCGACCCGGATGCTCAGCTCATCCGGTGCCGACCGCGCTCATTTGATCATCCGACTGTGCGGCCGATCTGTCCAGTGGGCACCTTGGTGACCATCACCACTCGACACAGACCGGTAACTTACGGTGGCGTAGGTAGCATGAGCGCCATGACTGCCGCCGCGCCCGACGCCGCCTCCCACACCCCCCCAGGGCCTGAAGCAGCTCCACCGCCCCTCGTCAAGCCGATGCTGCGCGGCTGGCTGCACGCCGGCATGTTCCCGGCCGCGCTGATCGCGGGCGTCGTGCTGACCGCCCTCGCCGACAGCCCCCGCGGCCGGGTGGCATGCGCCATCTTCACCGTCACCGCGTGCGCGCTGTTCGGCACGAGCGCGCTCTACCACCGCGGCAATTGGGGCCCGCGGGGCAACGCCGTACTACGGCGGCTGGACCACGCCAATATCTTCCTGATCATCGCCGGTACCTACACGCCCTTCACGCTGCTGCTTCTGCCGCACGGCAAGCAGCAGCTCCTCCTGTGGCTGGTATGGGCCGGGGCGCTCGCCGGAATCGCCTTCCGGGTCTTCTGGGTCGGCGCCCCGCGCTGGCTCTACACCCCGTGCTACATCGCCCTGGGCTGGGCGGCGGTCTTCTTCCTCCCCGACTTCATGCGCACCGGCGGCATCGCCGTCATGACGCTGATCATCATCGGCGGACTGCTCTACAGCGTGGGCGCGGTGATCTACGGAACCAAGCGCCCCAACCCCTCACCCCGCTGGTTCGGCTTCCACGAGCTGTTCCACTCCTTCACGCTGGCAGCCTTCGTCGTGCACTACGTCGGCATCTCGCTGGTGGCGTACCAGCACTCCTGACCCCGCCCGGGCCGTGCCATCGCCCGAGAATGAGACACATGGCCCCCCGTACGACGTCCGCCCCGCAGCCCAAGCCCGGGCTGCGGGAGCGGAAGAAGATCCAGACCCGGCAGGCGATCCAGCGCGCCGCCTACCGCCTCTTCGCGGAGCAGGGCTACGACGCGACCCCGGTGGACCAGATCGCGGAAGCCGCCGAGGTCTCCCCCAGCACCGTCCTCCGGTACTTCCCCACGAAGGAGGACATCGTCCTCACGGACGAGTACGACGCGCTCATCGCGGACGCGATCCGAGACCGCCCCCTGGACGAACCGCCGATCACTGCCCTGCGTCATGTCACCGTCGGCCTCCTGGAGCAGTTCGCCGGCAAGGAGCGCGACGAGACGCCGGCCCGGCTGGCCCTCATACGCCAGTCCCCGGCCCTGCGCGCCCGCATGGGCGAGGGCCTGGCCAGAACCGGCGTCATGCTCGGCGGGGTACTGGCCGAACGCAGCGGCCGGGCACCGGACGACTTCGAGGTCCGGGTGGTCGTCGGGGCCGTTATCGGCGCCCTTCAGGAAGCCGTCTTCCACTGCTTCGACCACCAGCGGGTCGAGGACATGGAAGAAACCATCGACCGCGCGCTCGACGTCCTCGCCCGCGGCCTGCCCCTGTAAGGCGGCAAGAGGCCGGACCCACCCGCCCCCGGCCCACGGTCACCCCCCGAGCTTCGCCGCCAGCGCCTCGGCATCAGCCGTCGGCGCGTCGCACGTGAAGTGGCGGCACACGTACGCGGCCGGACGCCCCTCCAGCAGCGGCCGGTCCGACAGCAGCGGGACCTCCTCCGAACCCGGCTCACCGACCGCGACAACCGCCCCCGGCGCGGTGCCCAGCAGGGCGGCGCGGTGCAGAGCCCGGGTCGACGGGTCGTCGTCGGGCCCGACGACGGCCACCTCGCGCGGCCCGTCGAGCCGCGCCTCGGCCACCGCCAGCCCCCAGCCGATGAAGCGCGGCACGCGCGCGCCGAGCGCCTTCACCACACCCAGCGCCCGCTCGGCCGCCTCCCGGTGCCGGGCGCTTCCGGTGACGGCGGCGTAGGACAGCAGTGCCCCGGCGGCGGCCGTCCAGCCGGAGGGGGCGGCGTTGTCGGTGGGGTCCTGGGGGCGGCGGATGAGCGCCTCCGCGTCGTCGGCGGTGTCGTACAGCGTGCCGTCCTCGGCGGCGAAGTGGCGCAGCACGGTGTCCAGGAGCAGTCCGGCGAAGTCGACCCAGACGCCCTCCCCGGTCACCGCCGAGAGGGCGAGAAAGCCCTCGGCCACATCGGCGTAGTCCTCGAGCACACCCGCGTGACCACCGCGGACGCCGCCCAGCGAGGTCCGGCCCAGCCGCCCGTGCTGGTCCATATGGAGCCGTACGAGCAGGTCGGCGGCCTCGGTGGCGGCCTCGATGAGGTCGGGGCGGTCGAAGTACGCCCCGGTCTCGGCGAGGGCCGCGATGGCCAGGCCGTTCCAGGCGGCGACGACCTTGTCGTCGCGCCCGGGGCGGGCCCGCCGCTCGCGCGCGGCCAGCAGCCGCTCCCGTACGGAGGCGACGCGCGCGGCGTCCGTCAGCCGCTCACCGTCGGGAAGCCGGAGCACCGAGGCGCCCTCCTCGAAGGTGCCGTCCTCGGTGACCCCGAAGTACCCGGCGGCGAAGTCCGCGTCCGACTCGCCCAGCACCTCGCGCAGCTGCTCCGGCGTCCAGACGTAGTACGCGCCCTCGACATGCCTCCCGGTGCCGTCGTCGCTGTCGGCGTCCAGCGCGGAGGCGAAGCCGCCCTGTGCGGTGCCCATGTCGCGGACCAGGAAGTCCGCCGTCTCCAGGGCGACGCGACGGGCGAGATCCGAGCCGGTGGCCCGCCACACATGTGCGTAGACCCGGCACAACAGCGCGTTGTCATACAGCATCTTCTCGAAGTGCGGCACCACCCAGCCGGCATCGACGGAGTAGCGCGAGAAACCGCCGCCGAGCTGGTCATAGATGCCGCCACGGGCCATCGCCTCGCAGGTGGCCTGCGCCATCTGGAGCGCGCCTTCGGAGCCGGTGCGGGCATGGTGGCGCAGCAGGAACTCCAGCGCCATGGACGGCGGGAACTTCGGCGCGCCCCCGAACCCGCCGCGCACGGCGTCGAATTCGCGGGTCAGCCCCATCAGCGCGGCATGCAGATCCTCGGTGCCGGGCGGCTGGGGTGCGCCGGAGCCCAGGGAGATGCCGGTGCGCTGGGCCAGGTCCTGGACGATCCGCCCGGCGACGTCGCGGACCTCGTCCCGCCGGTCCGCCCACGCGGCCCGGACGCCCTCCAGCACCTGCCGGAAGGAGGGCATGCCGTGCCGGGGCTTGGGCGGGAAGTACGTGCCGAAGTAGAAGGGCTCGGCGTCCGGGGTCAGGAACACCGTCATCGGCCAGCCGCCCTGGCCGGTGGCGGCCTGCACCGCCTCCATGTACACGGCGTCGACGTCCGGTCGCTCCTCGCGGTCGACCTTCACGGAGACGAAGTGGGCGTTGAGATAGTCGGCGGTCGCCTCGTCCTCGAAGGATTCATGGGCCATGACATGGCACCAGTAAATTAGCAGAAGCTATAAGTGGCAGGACGCATACCCCACACTCAAGAGGATGGGTACGTCCCGCCGCTTAGCTTCCTTCATCGCCTCCTCTCCCCATGGCCACCAGTCCACCGGATTGGAGGCGTGCTGGAGCAGGTAGGGCGACTGCTCATTGGCAAGTCGGTTCATAACTGCATCGTCGCACGATCTGGGCTGTGACGAGTGGTCGTCCGCGTCGGGCGTGGAATAACGGTAGCCATACATGCGCGGGCGGCCCGTCGGCCCGTCTCGATCAGGGCGCCTACGTAGCCAGCATCAGCTGACAGGCCCTCTGATCGCGCCGGTCCCCACGAGCCAGAGGCACCAAATCCACCGCGTAACCGCATAACCGGGTGGGAGGATGACTGCCCCGTCGCCCCACGCTTCCGCCCGCGCCGGGGCCGAAGGGAGAAGTCTGATGACCGACAAGACGGCCTTCACCGTGGTGAAGACGGCCGACCGGTGGAGCCTGGTCGACCCGGGAGGCGCGGGGATCGTCAGCATCGGCGTGACGCACGCCGACGAGACCAACCTGATGTACCCGCACAACCTCCGCCTGTGGCAGGAGCGGCAAGGCCGCCTGGCTGCGCGACGGCCTGGAGGGGGACCTGCGCGCCTGGGGCTGCAACACGATCAACGCCACCGAGGAGGTGGTCGGCGGCAGAAAGCTGCCGACGGGCGGCGGCCGGGCTTGATGGTGCGCTCGGAATAGTTGAGGCGGCCGCGGATCTCGCCGTTGCCGAGCCCTTCCGCCAGCATGCGCAGCACCTCGATCTCGCTGCTCAAGCTCCGCCCGGGTCGCGCGGCCCGGACTCAGGTGCGCCGGTCCGCCGCGCCCGGGTGGGCCGCCTCGTCCTGCGCCGGTCGGCGTAGGTGGGCATGTGCGCGGTGAAGCCGCCGTCCACGTACAGGCCCTGCCCGGTGATGAACCGGGACTCGCCTGGGGGCGAGGAACAGCACGGTGCGCGACGTCCGCCTGCTCCCCGGCGCGTCGAGCAGTTGCGAGTGGGGGATCAGGTCCGTCGCAGCGACGGCTTCCAGCCGGTGCGGGACCGCGCCGGTCCCGCCCAGCGTGCCGGGCGGCGGAATCAGCCCGGAGCGATGGCGTTGGCGCGGATGCCCCGGCGGCCGAAGCCGGTCGCGATGGACATGGTCAGGTAGTTGACGGCCGCCTTGCTCGTGCCGTTACGCGGCCAGCAGGACGTCGCCCGCGAACCCTTGCATCGACGACGAGTTGATCATGGAGCCCGCCGGTCGCGGGGGCGCTGGTCGTCTGCGGTGGCATCGCCTGTCGGCCACCACGATGACCGCGCGCACACCCTCGCATGCCGCACGCCGGGGACGGTGCCCAAGGTCACCAGGTTCTGCGTCGCGGACAAGGGCACGCTCGGAGGCTCGGGGAGAGTCGCCGAGCGTGGGCGCTCAGTCATGGCGACGCGCACGGCGGCCCCAGCGCCCGGGCGCTGGGGCGGCTGCCGGGGAACGTGAGGCGCATGCCCCATCCGCCTGCGGAGGTGAGCCCTGCGATCGTCGAGGACTGTTCAGATCTCCTCGAGCGACGCGCCGTCGTAGAACTTCCCGGCCTTGTAGACCATCGGGTCCACGCTGGAGACCTCCAGATAGCGGATTCTGGCGACGATAACCACATGGGTCTTGGCCCGGAAGCGCTCCTTGATCTCCGCCTCGATCGAGGCGGATGCCCCGCGGATGAGCGGAGACCCCGCCGGTGCGGTGTGCCAGTCGAGCCCGGCGAACTTGTCCTCGGCCTTGGAGGCGAACCTGTCCACCACCGCCCGCTGCGTGTTGGCGATGATGTTGATGCCGAGGTGCCCGGACTCGAAGAGCGAAGGGTAGGTCGACGACGTCTTCTGCACACACACGACCACCAGCGGCGGATCCAGCGATATGGGCATGTAGGCGCTGACGGCCAGCCCGCGGGGTCGACCAGCGGAGTCGCTGGCCGTCACCACCGTGACACCGGTCACGAACTTGCGATTGAACTCCTTGAGCTCCTCGATGCTGGGCCCCTCATCGGGCTCGCCGACGCCGACATGTGTCCCGGCTCGCTCGAATGCCGACTCCAGCCCTGGCGCTCCCAGGTCGGAGAGCATCTCGACGCTGGGGTCCCACGTCACGCGCTCGCGGATGATCCGGCCCTCGCGGAGCGCTCCCTGGATCGCGCCTCGGGCCTGGAGAGTACGGCCTGTCGGGGGGACGTCGCCAAATGCGTTTATGAACATCCCCGTAGCCGACCAGAAGATCGCGAAGTCGTCGCCGTCCACGACGATCATGTCCACTGTCGTCTGCAGGTTGGGAATGGCGGCCCGCATGTCGCGGACCTGGCCCTTCAGCTCGGCCAGTCCCGAGGTACGCCCCAGCCCGGCGTTCTCCAACGCGTAGTCGGGATGGACAATCTCGTCCAGGGCATCAGAGTCCCCGTGGTTCCAGGCAGCATCCCAGGCCGAACGCACCAGGTCTTTAAAGTCCGACATCTTCTTCCACTCCTCGTTCTGCCTTGGGAAAGGCGGTCGACGTGACGGTTCCCGAACTGGACCCGCCCATGCTGCCCGTGTGGCTGTTGCTGAACGACATCAACCTCCTGCACTCCGACAGCGGGGGAAGGGCAGAAGACCTGCCGTCAGGGGCCCAGGAGGAGGGCCCGGTGAGGGCCTCCCGCCTCGACGCCCCGGCTGCGGCCGGCATGGGCGCGAATACCGGCGCGTAGCAGGGCTCGGGCTCGCCCCCGCGGGACTCGATGCAGCTGGAGATGTACTCGGTGCTGAGAGGTCGCGCGCGGGCGTAGACATGTTGGCCGACGAGCCTGTCGTCGGCCAACAGTCGTCGGTCTGACAAGCCGCTGGTCGCGGGCATGAGTCCGGTCTGCAGGGCCCCGCTGTTCAGCCCAGCAGCTTGCCGCGGTAGCCCCAGCGCGACGGCTCGACACTGTGCAGGATGACGCTCGTGTCGTTCCCCGCGTCCTCGCCCAGGACCGAGGCGACCGCATGGGTAAGCGCCTCGACCATCTGCTCGCTGAACTTCTCGTCGTCGAAACGCCTGTTGAAGAACGAAGCTTCGATGTGAGCCATTGTTCTCTTTCTCCTTCTCTCGTGGTTCCAGGGTGGGAGGACCGTCGAGCCTGGTGGGTCGGCCTCGGTCGTGTCGCTGGTCGATCAGGACCCGTCGGACCGGGTCGGGTATTCAGCTGCCCGGAGGTCGAGCACCTCCGATACACCGCGCAAATAGCCGCTGAGGTCACGCCCAGCCCGCACGACGTGCCTGATGTTGGAGGGCTGGGCCAGGCGACTGATGTCCGTAAGCACGTTCCCCTCCACGACGACGACATCTCCGACGGCACCGGGCCGCAGTGAGCCGAGCTCCGGTCGGTCCAGCAGCGACGCCGCGTTCGCCGTAGCGGTGGCGAGCGCTTCGTCGGTGGACATGCCGTGCTCCACGTACAGTTCGAGCTCTCGAGCGTGCGCCCCGAACGGGCACAGGGTCCCCGAGGAGTCGGTGCCCATCACCACCCTGACCCCTGCCTCGCGCGCCAGTGCGAACGACTCGAGGGTCCGGTCGTGTGCGTCACTGAGATCAGCCACCCCCTGTGCGGTCAGACCACGGAGCGTCCCCTCCCGTTGGCACCAGTCGTTGAAGGACATCGTGGGGACGAGGAAGGTCCCACGCTCAGCCATCTCGGCCGCCATGTCTTCCTCGAGGTACGAGCCGTGCTCGATGGAGTCGACACCTGCCGCGAGGCTGCGCCGGATGCCTTCCGCGGAGAGTGCGTGAGCCGCGACCCGCAGGTCCAACTCGTGGGCTGTCTCGACGATGGCAGTCAACTCGGCAGCACTGTAATTTGGCCAGCTCGGCCGTTCGCCCTTCGACATCCCTCCGCTGGCCATCACCTTGATGAAGTCCGCACCAGCCTTGGCGTGGAGCCGCACCAGCTTGCGGCACTCGTCGATGCCGTCCGCCGTGTCCCACTGCTCCCGCTGTGTGTACGGCGGGTAGAACAGATCGCCGTGACCGTTTGTCATCGTGATCCACCACGGCGCGACCAGCAAACGAGGTCCGACGGCCAGCCCTTCATCAATGAAATCGCGAAGCTGGATCTCTCCGGCGCCGCGGTGCCCCATGACCCGCAGCGTCGTGAATCCGGCGGCGAGCGATCGGTGGGCGTTCCGCAGCCCGTGCAGCAGCTTGCCCGGCTTGCTCACCTGGCCGCGGAAGACATCACTCGCAATCACGTGGTGGTGATCGGAGTTGGTCGTCAGGTGGACGTGTGCGTCGATCAGGCCGGGCAGGACTGTGCAACCCGCGGCGTCGAGACACGGGGTCCCCTGCGGCACCTTGCCGTCTACCCTTGGCCCTGCGTAGACCACCGTGCCCGCTCGGATATGGACGAGCCCGTCTTCGTGGTGCTCACCCGGCCCCGACCAGACCACGCCGCCCTCGATGGCGATGTCGCCGGGTGTCACCGCAAGTCCAGGAAGGTCTCTGGATCCGACATGTCTGTTCCCCTCAGAACGTGTGGTTTCTTCCACCGAAGACCGCGCTCACGGAGCCGTCGGTGAATATCCTGCTGATCGTGTCCGCGAGCAACGGGGCACAGGAAAGCACCTCGATCTTGGCGGGAGCACCTGCGCGGAGCGGGATTGTGTCCGTGACGACGACCCGCTCGAACGGTGACGCGGCAAGTCGCTCGAACGCAGGCCCGCTGAAGACGCCGTGGGTCGCCGCGGCGAGCACTCGACGAGCCCCCGCGCGCATGAGCGCCTCTCCTGCTGCGCACAGCGTGCCCGCCGTGTCGATGATGTCGTCGACCACGATCGCGGTCTTCCCGCGGACATCACCGATGACGGTGTTGATCTCGGCGACCTGCTGCTGCGGCCGCTCCTTGTCCAGGATTGCCAGGCCGGCCCCGGTCTGGGTGGCGAACTGCTTGTTGAGCTTCACCCGGCCCGCATCCGGAGCGACGATCACCAGGTCGTCGCCGAGGCCGGCGAAGTAGTCACCGAGGATACCCACGGCGGTCATGTGGTCCACCGGGATGCCGAAGAAACCCTGCAGCTGGCCGGCGTGCAGGTCCATCGTCAGCACGCGGTCGACACCCGTCGCCTCGAGAGCGCGCGCCACCATGCGCGCCGAGATCGGCTCGCGCGGAGCCGACTTCTTGTCCTGCCGCGAGTACCCGTACCACGGAGTCACTGCGATCACGCGGTGTGCGCTCGAACCGACGGCAGCGTCCGCCATCACCAGGAGCTCCAGGAGCGAGTCGTTGGCGTTGACACCGGTCTCGGGGTTCGCGCACATCGGCTGGACGATGAAGACATCCGCGCCTCGAATCGATTCTTCGAACCTGCTGTAAACCTCTCCGCTGGAGAACGTCTTGAGGGTCACTTTGCCGAGCTCGATCTTGAGGAGCTCGGCGATGGCACCCGCCAGCGGCGCGTTGGAGCGGCCCGAGAACACCATGAGCCGCTTGCCGCAATCCGCCTGCAACGACGCGTTCATGAAATCACTGGTCCTTCGGTGCCAACGCCTGCGCGACTGTCCGACTCTCCTGTACTGTGCCTGCTCTGATTCATGAAGTAGAAACCTTTCTACTCGGGTCAATAAAAATCACTGATAGCCCACCTGAATCACGTGTTCGTACTGTCGGCGGTCGCCAGCACCACGTCGATCGTTGGCGCACTCGGCATGCTCGTGCGCGCTCCCGCCGACTCGACCGACAACGCCGCAGCCACCACGCCGCGACGAGCCGCACTGGTGACGTCCTCCCCCGCTGCCAGGCTGGCGGCGAACACGCCGTTGAAGGTGTCGCCGGCGCCGGTGGTGTCGACCACCCGACGTGCCGAACCAGCCGGGATCCGGGTGCTGACTCCGTCAGCACCACACGAGAGCACACCGTCGGCACCCAACGTGACGACCACCGGCGCCTTGGTGTGGGACGCCACCGCGGCCGCCATCATCTCCACCGGCGGGTCTCCGTGCTCGCCGAGCAGACGGTAGAGGTCTCGCAGCTCACCCTGGTTCGGCGTGATGATCGGCGCGAGCTTGAGGAGCTCTCGGATGCCGGGCTCGACCGGAGCCGGGTTGAGCACGCAGAGCCAGCCTTGTGCTGTCGCGGCCTCGACGGCGGTGGCAACTGCCGCCACCGAGATCTCGGTGCTGACCAGGACGCAACCCGGCCACCCGCTCGCTCGCTCCACCGCGGTGCTCACGTCCTGGGCAGCGACCGCGGCGTTTGCGCCCGCAGCTACAGCAATCTGGTTCTCGCCGACGGAATCCACGACGATGAGGGCAGCTCCAGTGGCGGATCCCTCCTTGATCACGACGTCGGTGACATCGATCCCTTCGGCACGCAGCTCGGCCAGCGCAGTCATCCCGAGCTCGTCACGTCCGACGGCGCCGACATAGCGGACATCGGCCCCCGAGCGCACTGCCGCGACAGCCGAGTTGCCGCCCTTCCCGCCGCCGTGACGCTGCAGGTCGGCCCCCACGACGGTCTCCCCTGGCCCCGGCAGCTTGGGCGCGGTGACGACCATGTCGACATTCAATGCTCCGACGACCAGCAGCCGGCCGCTCATGCCTCGTCCACCGGTCTGCACACCGACTCTCTCAACTGCACCTTCGTCTCCAGTTCGGTCATCGTGTCGACCTCGCGACCGTGCACCGCCACCGAGACCAGGGCGTCCCGGGACGAGGTCGGCTCCGTCACTCCAGACTCGTCGCGCGCGTACTCAAGTAGACGAACCGCGTCGCGTACCCGCCGCTGGCGCTCGGGCGCGACCGGTCCTGAGTCGTTCAGCACGTGGCTGACCGAGCTCGACGACACCTGGGCGTTCGCCACCGTGTCCTTCATGATGGGGCGCCGCTGATGGGGATCTGTCACGTCACTCCGGCCAAACTCTCGGCACCTGTTCGGCAAGCGTCCGCGCTGCCTACGCCTGTGCGGTCCACGAAAGCATGGCCGTCCACATCCCGGCATAGTGCGGCCAGTCCAGGAACTCCGGAGGTGCCCAGTGCGGAGCGAGATCGGAGGCGAACGCAGCCGTCCGGCCCTGGCCGTACTCACCGACGACCAGCATCGGATCCTCGCCCACCCGCGCCACGACGGTGGCGTCTGGCTTCGCCATGAGCTTGTTGTAGCCGAGCAGGTGCGGCCAGTCGGACGGCGTGCCGCCGAGGACCGGGTGATCGGGCTCGCAGACCTCCACCTCGACGCCCTCCGACCTCTCGACACGGTCGTCATACGGCAGCATCGTCACCGGCAGCGGCTCGGCAAGCGGGCTCATGCCGTATCGGCCCTTACCGTCGATCCCGGTGAAGGAAAGATACCCCCCGATCATGACCAGGCCACCGCCTCGCTGGACGAAATCCGCCACCAGGCCGAGCCGGTTTGGCGACTTCTCCGACCTCAGGAAGGTCTCGTCGGGCAGCAGGAAGGAGTTGGATCCGATGTCGGAGATGACGACTACGTCGAACTCGTCGAGCTCCTCCGCCGAGCGGGGGAACCGCAATGTGATCTCGTGGCCCCGGACGTAGCTGACGTCGAAGCCTGCGTCATCGAGGCAGTCAAGGAAATACCCCGCGCCCTCTTCGTACTCGGTCGAGTGGAACTGGTCGAAGCCCTTCATGTGGATCGTGTGCTTCACCCACGACTCTCCCACGAACAGGACCTTGATCGACGACCCGGTAACGCTCATCAGTTTGGACTTCCTTGCTCTGATTGCTTTCTGGTTGATGCAGGGAGGAGTTGGCGACCCATCGCGTACGCCTCGCGAATGTCGGTCCCCACGTAGCTCGTCGCGGCCAGTGGCGCCAAAATGGGCGTCGGGTTCACCGCGACCGTGTGCGAGAACGCCTTGAAGAGCCCCACGTCGCTGGAGGAGTCCCCGTAAACCACACAGTCATCCGCGCTCAGGCTGCGAGCAGCGAGGGCCGACTCGGTGATCGCCACCTTTTCTTCTGGCATCAGCGTGGCTGAGTCCCCCAGCGGGCTTCCCAACTCCACGGCCGAGCCGTAGGTCTCATCGGCTCCCCAGAGCTCGAGCCCGCGGACGAAGAACGTCGGCGACTGGGAGATCACGATCACCTCCTCACCGCGAGATCGGATATCTGCGAAGGTTCCGGCGATCCCTTTCATCCAGGGCGCGTTCTGGAACGCCTCGTCGAGGTCGGCAGCGGTTGCGCCTTTGCAGATGTCGAGGAGTCGCAACCAGAAGTCAGTGTCCGAGATCTTCTCCTCGACCCACTTCTTCTCGATTTCCCGCCCAGCCTTGAGCTGGCCCATCTGACGGGCCAGTTCGATGGTGGCGGTGCTCCTCAGGAGGGTGCCGTCCATGTCGAAGACGTGGAGGCAACCGACGGCAGCGGTCTCAGCGGAGTTGCTCACTTTCCCAGCTGCTCTTCGGATGAGGAGAGACGCGGGTTCTGGTCGAGCACTATGGTCTTGTTCTCCAGGTACGGGAGCAGACCCGCGACGCCACCCTCACGCCCGATCCCCGACTGCTTGAAGCCCCCGAAGCCGATCCCGAAGTCCGCCCGGTTGCCGTTCTGTCCGACAGTCCCAGCGCGCAAACGCCTGGCCACCTCTCGGCCACGTGCCGCGTCACGGGTGAACACAGCAGCATTGAGGCCGAACACCGAGTCGTTCGCGACACGGATCGCGTCTTCCTCGTCCGCCGCAGCGATGACTGAAATCACTGGTCCGAAGATCTCCTCCCGGGCGATCCGCGAGGAGTTGTCGACATTCCCGAAGACCGTCGGCTCAATGAACCAGCCCCGGTTGAGATCCTTGGGTCGGCTGCCACCGAACGCGAGAGTCGCTCCTTCGTCCTTGCCGATCTGGACGTAGCCTTCGACCCGCTCACGCTGCCGCTGTGAGGTCAGCGGCCCCATCTCGACGCTGGGGTCGAACGGGTTCCCGACCTTGATCCGAGAGAACCGGTCAGCGAGGGCCTCGACCATCTCGTCATGCCGATGGCGAGGCACAATGATCCGGGTCAGCGATGCACAGATCTGGCCGGAGAGAAAGCATGTACCGCCGGTCAGGCTGTCCGCCGCCTCGGCAATGTCCATGTCCTCGAGGATGACGGCCGCCGACTTGCCTCCGAGCTCAAGTGTGTATCGCCCGATGCGCTCGGCCATGATCCCGGCGATCCTCTTACCGACCTCCGTGGAACCGGTGAAGGTAATCTTGTCGACGCGGTGATCGCTCACCAGCGTCTCGGACGCCTCCCTGTCGGCGGTGAGCACGTTCACAACACCCGGGGGGAGCCCGACCTGTTCGGCGATCTCCGCGATCACGTACGCGGCCCCTGGAGCCTCGGGGGACGCCTTGACGATCACCGTGCACCCGGCGAGCAGCGCGGGGGCGAGCTTGTACGCGATCAGATGCATCGGCGTGTTCCACGGGATGATCGCTCCGACGACGCCCACGGGCTCGCCGACAATCATCCCGAAGCCTTCGCCCGAGCTGGTGGGTGCCTCCTGCTCGAACGGGTACCGATCGGCGAGATCGGCGTAGTAGGTGAACGCCGCCGGGACCTCCTCCATGACAGCCGGCACCACGCGGGCGATGACGCCTGACTCACGTGGCCACAACTGGACCATGTCATCGACGCGCTCAGCAACAGCCTGGGCAATGGCGCGGAGGTATTCCGCCCGCCGGGTCGGCGACATCCGTGGCCACGGACCTTCGTCAAAGGCTCGGCGAGCCGCTCCCACTGCTCGTGCGACATCCGCCGCTTCGGCCTCAGCGACAGTGAAGTACAGCTCCTCCGTCGAGGCTTCGACCACGTCGATCGTGTGGTTCGTCGACGAGTCGACCCACTTCCCATCGATGTAGAACTTCTCTGAGTTCGCGATGGGCGATCCTGTTGTCTTGGTCGTCATGGGAATCGTTGACCTCCAAATGTTCGGCTGCGGCAGTACTCGTGGTTGTCATCAATTGCCGACCGGACCTTCATCGCATCGCACCCGTTCGGCGGTGGAGCACCGTCTCCGCGGTCGAGTACCGCCAGCGGGCGGCCTGAGGATGTGTAACTGCGGAATCAGACGGAGTCCTTCAGCACCTCGTCGAAGAGTGCGGAATCGACTACCCGCCGGCGGATGGCTTGGTAGAGCGGGCCGTTCTCCTCGCGAGTGGCCAGCGCTGACGCCCAGTCAGGATCTGCGAGGAATGCCCCCCACTTACGCTCCAACTCAGCCAAGTCGGAGAACCTCATCGTGTAGACGAGTTCGTTGAAGGAGTTGTCACCGATGGTGGTGCAACCCGCCTGGGTAATCTCCATCCTGTGCTTGCGGAAGAGTGGGATCACGACCGACCTGAACAGGTCGACGACATCTCCCAGCCGACCCGGCACCGGGACGTACTCGCGCACCTCGTAGATCACCTTGCTGATTTCCTCTGCTGTCTTCGAGTTCTGACCCGTCACGGCGGAGGACGGTGGTGCCGCCCTCTTGTCCCGCTCATGGCCTCAGATTCACCGGCGGAACGAGCGACGCTAGTCAGCGAACGCAGGAAGGACCTCGGCAGCCATCATCTCCATGTTCTTGATGATCGCGTCGGTGGGCATGCCGACCGCGATGAGGCATGCCAGGTGGTCCACTCCCATCCTCTCGTAGGCCTTGAACCGCTCGATCATGCGATCAGGCGTGGTGAGCACCGGGTCGGCGTACTTCTCGAGCAGGTTGTCCTTGGAGAAGGAGTGCTGTTCAGGCCGCATATTCCCGCGGTGCACGAAGTCACGGCTCTCGCCCACGTCGCGAGTGGCGAGGCGGCCTTCGCGCGTATCGACGGTGCCGGGGCCCTTGACCAGCGCCATATAGTAGTTGTACTCGTTCACCACGTCATCGAAGTACTCCAACGCCTCCTCCTCGGTGCGACCGACCCAGGTGTGGCGGAGCACCATGACCTCTCCGCGAGGATTCCCGGTCTTGGCGATCTCGTCGTTGTAACTCTCGATCAGTTCCTCCAGGTCGCCGTATGGCTCGAAGTTGCCGTAATTCGGCGCCGTGATCAGGTTCAGGCCCTGTTGGGCGACCCTGCGGACACCGTTGGTGCTCTGCGATGCGACCCAGATTTCGGGGTGCGGCTTCGTCACCGGCTTCGGAACCAGGGTCGTCGGCGGGAACGAGAAGAACTGACCGTCATGGGACACGTCGTCCTCGGTGAAGAGGCGACGGACGATCTCCAGCGCCTCTTCGTACAGCACACGCTGGTTCTCCGGCTTCACCCCGAGCCGGTCGAGCTGGAACCGGCTGCCGCCGCGTGCCACACCGATGCCGATTCGCCCCGGCGCGAGATGATCCAGGAGGCTCATCTCAGAGGCGACCAGGAGCGGATTGTAGGCCGGCAGGACGACCACGCCCGGGACGATCCTGAGCCGCTCGGTCCGCGCTGCTGCAACCGCCGCGAACATCATCGCCGAGGGATTGCTCACGTAGTTCTGGAACTGGTTCTCGTTGATCGTGATCCCCTCGAAGCCGAGCTCCTCGGCGGCATCGACGATCCTGATCATGCTGTCCAAGACCTCTGACCAGGGCCGAGTCATGTCCGGGTAGAAGAACGGAGCCGTTACCCAGAATTTCATTGCCATCGTGCACTCCTCAACTGTGTTCGCTCTTGACCAGGGGCCGGAAGCGGTTGCCGACGCGCCCGGCCCCAGTCATCCACGGCAACGTCGGAAACCACGATGCCCGGGACGGCATCATCGACGCCCCGTGCATCTGTGGGTTCAGGTGGCGACCGGCTCCACGGCCGGGGTGGTCTCCAGCATCGGAGCGATCCAGCTCTCGTACCACTTCTGCGGCACCGGTTCCTCGCTGGCGGCAATCAGCTCCGAGAAGTCCCATTTCTTCAGGAGCTTCCCGTTGCGGAAGACGGGCTGGAGGAGGTTCTGCTCGGGGGCGACCGAGTCCCGCGGGACCGTCTTGTACTCGCCGTTCTCCTTGATGAGAGCCAGTCGGCCGGCCTTCGACACCTTGAAGTCGGCACCGGTCGGGGTTTTGGAAATGTTGCGCCACTCGCCGTTGACGCAGACGGCGTTGGCCTTCTGGCCGAAGTTCATCGTGTCGCGGTTGACGTGCTGAAGCAGACCGCCGCCCATGCCGCAGACTGCGTTGTCTGCGGCCAGACCACGGCGTTCGAGCTCGATGTACACGTCTCGGAGGCTCGTCGCTGTGAGGCCGTCTCCCTGGACGACCCGGATGAACGGAGGCAGCAGCTTGAAGCCCTTGCTGTTGGTCTCGTAGCCGAAGGAGTCCATCAGCCACTCGGTCGTGTCGGCCGTCACCTGCACGACGTCTCCGGAGTCGGGGCGCGCTCCCACGAAGCCGGGGAACTTCTGGACCATCTCCTTCAACTCACCGCCGAGAATGTTCTTGACGCAGTTCTCGTGGTCGTAGGTGTCGGTGAGGACCAGCACGACACCGTGGTCGCGGTGCGTCTCCAGCATGTTCCGGATCGCCTCGACCTCATGGTCGCGGCCCCAGGCTGTGAATCCCGCGTGCTCGGAGTTCGGGCCGGAGTTGGACGGGGCGACGGCGTTGTACCAGCGCTTCGCGGCGAGGATGCCTGGCGTTGTGTCGCTCTGGTTGAAGTTCACCAGGTGCGCCATGCCCCCGAGTGCAGCAGACTGCTGCGAGCTGACACCGCGTGCACCGTAGTCGTGGAGCATGAAGCGCACGAGGTGCTCGTTGTCGGAGGTGCGCTCAAGGGCCGTCCGGATCACCTGCTTCGAGAGCCAGCTGATGGTGCCGACCGATGTCGGGTACCACACTGCACGCAGCAGTGCCGTCTCGAAGAAGCTGGTCGCCCAGTAGTACTTCGGGTCGGTGTTGACGAGCTGCACGAGGACGTTGCGGGTGGGGAGGACCGTGCCCTCGGGGACTGCCTCGATCTCCACCGGCAGGTAGCCGCCGTGGTCGTTGATGACGCCCAACCAGTTCTGGCGGTTGAAGTGCATCCCCTGCTCACGCATGAGGTACTCCGCCGCGTCTACATCCTCCAGCGTCACCGGGCGCATGAGGTAGTCGCGTATGAAGGCCTGGAGGCCGACGAACATGGTCACGGGGTACGTGCCGCCGCGGGACTCGATGTACGACGAGATGTACTCAGTGCCCGGCGGGTACAGCGGATAGTGGCAGTGCTTGTAGTTGTCGGTGTTGATGATGAGGTTGTCGAACTGCTCGCCCAAGGACATTGGTTGCACCCTCCCTCTGGGTGGCCCTCTGACGGCCGAGTCGGCCGCAGCGGACTATTAACGGTTCTAACGTGAAGGTGGAGCAGTCGACCTGAACCGCCCATTCACCCTCACCGATCATCGATCTGCCTTGTAGAAACCTTTCTAGTCGGTCACTGTCTCACAGCGAGATCCACCGTGTAAACGGTGCGTTTCGATCGGTTGTCAGGTGGCTTAGGAGATCCGTGCTCCTGGCCCTGGGGCAGGTGGCCTCGACCCGGATGAGGTCGCCGTCCAGCTCGAAGACGTCGCAGCCGTGGGCTTCGGACGTCTGCCCGTCCCCGCCGATCGCGCGGATCGTCCACCGGGTGACCGCGAAGTGGTCGCCGAAGAGGTTCCCCGTGCCGACAGCCTCCGGCCGCCGGCCCGCCGCAGGGGCGAGGTGCATCCGGAGATCTCGCTCGACCTCGGCACGACCGACGGACCGGACGCCGGACTCGGGACCCACCGAGAGCTGGAACTCGCACTCCGGCGCCATCAGGGCCATCAGCGCGTCCACATTCCCGGCGGCCCAGGCCGAAGCGAAGGCGTCGACGGCGGCCCGGCTGTTCCCGTAGGCCGCCGCTGCAGTCGTCGCGTGCGCCCGGCGTCGGCCCACTCGATCCGTGCCGCTTCAGGCACCCCGGACCGGGCGCGGGCGACGGGTGACAGTCAGCGATACGGCCGTGGCCGCGGCCCGGACAGCGGCCCCGGTGTCGTCACCACTGGCCAGGCACTTCGCGAGTACGCCATTGAACGTGTCGCCGGCACCGGTCGTGTCGACCGCAGTGACCGGCTTGGACGCTCTACACCCGATCCGGTCCACCGCAACGCGGGAGGCAACGGGCCGCACCGCTTCCTCCGGCGTATTCCAGATGGAGCCACAGCGTTATCCCAAGACGCTCTGTCGCGGGACGATACGACGGTCGCCTCCGTGCGACCGATCAGGCGGGCCGGTCGCTGGGTAGAATCGAGTATGGTTATCTCACGCGATCGTGACTGGAGCGCGACATACCGACATAGAGGGATGGGGTTCGGGGAGCCATGCCGACGCGCAGGCCCACGATGAAGGATGTCGCTGAGCGGGCGGGAGTCGCGGTCAGCACGGTGAGCTATGTGCTCAACGACAGCGGACCCGTCGCCGCCGACCGGCGCGTACGGGTGCTGGAGGCCGTCAGCGCGCTGGGCTATTTGCCGAACGAGTCGGCCCGCAACCTCAAGCGTCGCAGTGTGGCCACTGTCGGTCTTGTAGTCCCCGACCTGGTGAACCAGTACTTCGCGATGATCGCCGAGGGAGTGGAGCAGGCCGCGTCCGAGAAGGATGTCCTGGTGGTCTTCTGTACGCCGGAGGCAACCGGTGACGGCGAGTCCTGGAACAGCCGGTTGCTGCGCAGCCAGCGGCTCGACGGGCTCATCTACCTGTCCGGAGCCGAGACCCGGATGGAGCCTCTGGTGGAGCTGACCCGGGTCGGTCCCGTCGTCCTCGTTGACGAGAAGCTCCCCGGCTTCGGCCTGCCGTGCGTGGTCTCGCAGAACCGTCGGGGCGCGCGGGAGATCGCGGCCCACGTTACCTCTCTCGGGCACGAGCAACTGGCCATCCTCAGCGGCCCGCTCGAGCTCTGGACGGCCGAACAGCGCCTCTCGGGCTACCGCGAAGCCATCGCCGCCGCCGGGCTGGATCCCGACACCGTACCTCTGCTCGTCGGCGACTACCGGATGTCGTCGGGCGAGCAACTGGCCGCGGAGATCCTGAGCCGCCCCGCGGGCGAGCGGCCGACAGCGCTGATCTGCGCGAACGACCTGATGGCGATCGGTGCTCTCTCCTACTGTCGCCGCGCCGGCCTGCGGGTGCCGGAGGACGTCTCAGTGGTCGGGTTCGACGACCTGCCGTTCGCTTCCCTCCTCACTCCGGGTCTCACCACCGTCCGGCAGCCCGCGCGGGAGATGGGCGTGAAGGCCGCCAAGCTGCTGCTCGGCATGGTGGACGGCGCCGAGCCGGCCTCTCCGCCGCCTTCGTCGGTCTCGCTGAAGATCCGAGAGTCGACAGGACCGCTCCCCGCCGGCTGAGTAGCGTCCGGGCATCGAGGCCTGGGGGGCGGGCATCCGACCGTGTGGCCGGGCACCAGCCCCTCAGGATTCTCTCCGTAGACGCCGCCGCTGAGCGCTCGCGGGGATGGCGTCCTCATACGGCGCCGACGGCGCGATCGACCGGACCGAGATCGACTCCATGCACGAGCGCCGTGGTGCCCGGCACATCGACTGGGACGCCATCGGCCGGGCGGGCACCGCCGCCGGGGCAGCGTGAGCGAGTGCGACGAAGACAACGACGGAGCCGTCGCCCCCTCCGAGCACGCCATGGCGCCTTGGAACGCACCGCGCCCACCGATGCCTTCAGCGCGTTCTTCGCCGTGACCGTCGCGATCAGCGAGACGCACGAGGTGGGGACCAGCCGACCGGTGCGCGCATCGACAACGAGGCTGCCGGAACCTGGACCATCGACCTACGGCATCGCCCGCTACACCACACGGGACTGTCAAACGAGTGGTGTAACTGGCATTGCGAGATGTCGTATCAGTTGGTGAGCCCTTGTCTCCGTGCAGTTTGCATGGTCGACGGCGTCGTGGCCCGCGTGGACTGCGGATGGGAGGTATGCCTGTCACGAGAGGCCGCAGGGCGAGGCGTTAGCGACGGAGATCGGCAGATTCCATCAGTCGACTATGACGTGGATTTTCGATCCGAGTTCGCCACGATCGGTCGGAGTCGGTCCCGTCAGTCGCCCCCTTCGAGGGCGCGGACGCTGACGGAATCGATGGCGCAGCGCGACCAGTCCAACTCGCCACGGACACCGAGTTCGTCGAGGATGACACGGTGCAGCCGGGCCCACACCCGCGCTTTGGACCACTGGGCGAAGCGTCGCGGCGGGCCTGGCTGGCCCGAACACCGGCGGCAATTGCCGCCAGGAGCAGCCGGACGCCGCCACGAACACGATCGCGGTCAAAACCTAACGGTCGCCCGCCCGCCTCCGCCCGCCGCCCTGTGGGCGTCTGACTTCCGCAGGCGGCACCACCCGCCGAAACGGCTCCCACAACGCCTGCCGACGCTCAGCAGCACGGGGACCCCGCGCCGACGCGCTTCCTCGAACGCATCGTCGGACCACGGCCGCCAGTCGACCGGATTGTCTGCGTGCTGGAGGAGGTAAGGGGACGTCTCGTGCGCCAGATGGTTCGGCATGGCCCCATCCTCCCCCACCTGAACCCCCGCGCGATTTATCCACAGGGAGTTATCCACAGGACTGCCGGATAAGAGCCAGAAGCGGAAGACTGGAAGGAATCTTGCGGAGGGGGATCACATGCCGGGCTCACTGGCGGTGCTGCGGGACAGCCACCGGACGGAGATCGAGCGGCTGCTGTCGCGCGCCGTCGAGGAGGAGGTGCGCCGCTCGGGCGGCCGCACGGACGGCGGGGTGCTGCTCAGCCGGGCGCGGGGCGCCCTGGAGGAGATGGCGGCGACAGCGGTCGAGGAGTACGGCGCGTATGTGCGCGCGCTGGATGAGGCGGAGGCGGGGAGCAGGCCGCTGTCCGCGCGGCTGACGCGCGGACAGCTGGGCGCCCCGGCGCTGGCCGCGACGGTCGCCGCGGCGGCGGCCTTCGGCGCGGATCTCACCTTCGGCACCTCGGCGGGCACGGCGCTGGGCGCGGGGGTGACCGCCGCGGTGGCCGGATCGGCCGCCGCGGTCATCAAGCTCACCGCCGGGCACTGGCCGGCGGCCCACCGCCAGGCCGCGCTGCGCAATCAGCCCGGCGGCGCCGAGCAGCTCAGGCTGCAGTGGCTGACGGCGGTGGAGGTGCGGGGCATCCGGCCGTTCGTCGACCAGCACCGGATGACGACGGCCGCCACCCGCCAGGGCGGCGGCTCGGCGAAGCGCTCCGCCTCCGCCACCGGGCAGGCGCCGCGGCTGCGCGGCGCGGACCGCAGCCAGGCGGCCCGCAGACGCACGGTGCTGGAGCAGTCCTTCGGCCAGCTTCCCGAGGCGGACGGCCCGTTCGCCGGGCGCCGGGCGCAGATGACGCAGATCGCCCAGTGGGTGCGGCAGGCGCGGGCGAGCACCGAGACCAAGCCGACGGTGGTGCTGCTGGAGGGCCCGCCGGGTTCGGGCCGGACCATGCTGGCCGTGCGGGCGGCGCACCATCTGCGCGATCAGTTCCGGGGCGCGTGTCTGGTGGATCTGCGCGGCGACAGCGCCGAGCAGGCCCCGCTGCCGACCCGCGACGCGCTGCTGCATCTGCTGAACCGGCTCGGCGCACCCCGCGACCAGCTGCTCTTCAGGGAGCAGTCCACACAGGACCAGCACCTCAAGCGGCTCACCGAGCTCTATCACCAGCATCTGACCGGGCTGCCGGTGACGATCGTGCTCGACGACGCCAGCGACGCCGCGCAGGTGCGCACGCTGATCCCCGAGCGGTCCGACAGCCTGGTCCTGGTCACCTCGCGGACCCCGCTGACCCTGCCGGCGGATCTGGCCGCCTGGGTGCACCGGCTGGAGGTGGGCCCGCTGGACGAGCCGGGCGCCGAGGAGCTGCTGCGGGCCTCCGCCGAGGAGCCGAGCGGGGCGGGCCCGTACGACGGGCAGTCGGTGGAACGGATCGCGGAGCTGTGCGGGCGGCTGCCGCTGGCGCTGCGGATCGCGGGCTCCTCGCTCGGCCCGCGCACCCCCGGCACCCTCGTCGCCGAGCTGGAGGCGTACGGACCGGTGGGCCCGGTCGAGCGCACCCTGTGGCTGCGCTACACCGACCAGCAGGACGGCGCCCGGCGGCTGCTGCGCCGGCTGGCGCTGGCCGGGCGGGCCAGCCTCGGCACGGCGGCGGCCGCCGCCCTGCTGGCGACCGAGGAGCAGGAGGCGGCCCGCCATCTGGCCGCGCTCGGCCGGGCCGGGCTGATCGAGCATGTGCGCGGCAGCCGCTACCGGCTGCACGATCTGGTGCGCTCCTTCGCCCAGGCCCGGCTGCTGGACGAGGAGCAGCCGGAGCAGCGCACGGCCGCGCAGGAGCGGCTGATCCGCAGCTATGCCGAGCTCGCGGACTCGGTGATCCGGCTGGTCGACGGCAAGACGTCCACCCGCGCCGACATCTTCGTCAAGGGCACGGCCGGCGGCCATGGCTTCACCTCGCTGGACGCGGCGCTGCGCTGGCTGGATGACGAGTCGAGCTTCATCACGGCGGCGCTGCGCCATGCGGAGGGCGTGGACCAGTCCGCGGTGCTGCATCTGCTGGGCGCGCTGTGCGACTACTGCCTGCTGCGCGGCGATCTCTACCGACTGGGCGAGATCAGCGAGCTGACCCAGGCGGTCGACCAGGGGCTGCTGGTGCGGTCGGTGCAGTGGCGCACCGGTATCGCGGCGCGGCAGCTCGGCAAGCTGGACCAGGCACGGACGACGCTGTCCTCGGTGGTGGATCTGTATTTCGAGGCACAGCACGAGGCGGGCGCGGCCCGTGCGCTGTGCAGTCTGGGCATCACCCTGCACCACCAGGGCAATCTGGCGGAGGCGGCGGCGAAGCTGCGTGAGGCGCTGTCGCTGCAGGCGTCCGAGGAGCTGCGCGGGGACCGGGGCTGGACGATGCACGCGCTGGCCGCCGTGGAGCGGGACCGCGGCGGGCTCGCCGAGGCGCTGGAGCTGCTGCACGAGGCCCTGGAGCTGCACGAGGAGAGCGAGAGCCTGCACGGCCAGGCCTGGGCGCACTTCCAGCTCGGCCAGGCGTGTCTGCGGATGGGCGATGTGGAGCGCGCCGAGGCCGAGCTGCGGGACGCGCTGGACGCGTACAGCAGCACCCACGACCAGCGCGGCGAGGCATGGGCGCTGACCCAGCTGGCCCGGGCCCGGCTGGTGGACGGGGAGCCGTCGGCCGCCGTCGACCAGCTGCGCCAGGCCCTCTCCCGGCACCGGGACAACGACGACGCACGCGGCGAGGCGTGGACGCTGTACTACCTGGGCCAGGCGCTGGAGGAGCGCGGCGACCACGATTCGGCGGTGCGCGAGCTGGAGCGGGCCCGCGCAATGTTCAACCGGATGCGGGATGTGTACGGGCTGGCGTGTGCCCGGCATCACTCGGCGCGGGTCACCCGTGATCTGCGGGCGGCGCAGACGGGCTCGCTGCGCAACAGCGGCTTCGCGCGGCAGCTGCTGCAGGATGCCCGGCAGGACTTCCGGCGGGTGGGGGTGGCCCATGGCGAGGCGTGGTCATGCGTCGAGCTGGCGGTGATCGACGCGGGCAACGGCAAGGCCACGCAGGCGCTGGAGCTGGTGGACGAGGCGGCCGGTCTGTTCGCGGGCTATGGGGACCGGCGCGGCCGGTCCTGGGCCCGGTTCCTGCGCTGCACCCTGCTGCCGTTCGCCTCCGCGGGCGGCTCGGTCATCGGCACGGCGGTGGCCCAGGAGGAGCTGGCGGAGCTGCTGCGGGAGCTGCGGGAGGAGGGCGCGGGGGGCGATTCCCGGCTGGAGGGGTGCGCGGAGGCGTTCGCGCTGGTGCTGGAGCGCGGGGTCGAGCCGGAGACGGGGTGGCAGGCATGGCAGCTCGGCATGGTGCCGAGCCGCCACTCCCGCGAGGTCATGGCCGTGCTGCCAGGCGGGACCCGCGCGTGATGCCACCCCGTGCGGACCGGGCGGCCCATCCGGCTCGGGCGGCCCATCCGGCCCGGGCGGCCCATCCGGACCGCGCGCCCCGTCCGGACCGGGCGGCCCGTCCGGACCGGGCGGCCCGGGCGGGGTCAGGCGGTGCGCTCGCCCTTGGTGCCGTCGGCAGCGGCGGAGGCGGTGGCCGGGGCGTTACCGGGCTCCGGCGCCTCCTCGAAGTCCACCTTCTTCATGTGCTTGGTCATGGACTTCATCAGCAGCCACACCACGCCGCCGATCACCGCGAAGACAATGAAGCCGAGGGTGCCCGGGGTCACCTTGTTCTCGTCCAGGTCCTTGGCGAGCGGAACGAGATGCGTCAGGGCGAGGGTGCTTGTCACGCTCATCATGACGTCAATTGTTGCGGATGCCCGCGAAGAGGTCGTCCTCGGGGAGGGAGGTGTCCACAAGCGACTTGGCGAGCTCGTACTCCTCCGTGGGCCAGACCTCCTTCTGGATGTCCATCGGCACCCGGAACCAGCCGCCGTCGGGGTCGATCTGCGTACGGTGCGCGATCAGCGCCTTGTCGCGGATCTCGAAGAAGTCGGCGCACGGCACATAGGTGGTCAGGGTGCGCTCGGCCCGTGCGAACTCCTTCCAGCGCTCCAGCCACTCCCCGTAGGGCGACTCGATGCCGCGCGACAGCAGCGCCTCGTGCAGGGCGACGGTGCGCGGCCGGTTGAAGCCCTGGTTGTAGTAGAGCTTCTGCGGCTGCCAGACCTCCCCGGCCTCGGGGTACTTCTCGGGGTCGCCGGCCGCATCGAACGCCACTATCGTGATCTTGTGGGTCATGATGTGGTCGGGGTGCGGATAGCCGCCGTTCTCGTCATAGGTCGTGATCACCTGCGGCTTGAACGAGCGGATCAGCTTCACCAGCCGGCCCGCGGCCTCGTCCACGTCGTGCAGTGCGAAGCACCCCTCGGGCAGCGGGGGCAGCGGGTCGCCCTCGGGCAGCCCGGAGTCCACGAAGCCCAGCCACTCCTGCTTCACGCCGAGGATCTCGCGCGCCTCGTCCATCTCCTTGGCGCGGACCTCGTGAATGTGCTCCTCGATATAGGGATCACCCTGGAGCTTCGGGTTGAGGATGGAGCCGCGCTCACCGCCTGTGCAGGTCGCGACCAGCACGTCCACCCCCTCGGATACGTACTTGGCCATGGTGGCCGCGCCCTTGCTCGACTCGTCATCCGGATGCGCGTGCACGGCCATCAAACGCAGCTGCTCAGTCAAGTTGGATCCTCAGTATTCGTCGCGGAAGACGGCTTCTATAGTGACCCAAAGCGGGGTCGAATAATTCCGGTGTCCCCCAAGCAGGAGGAACGATCATGGCGGCGGTGCGCGAGGGCCTGCCCGACGGGCGCTACGGCCGGTCCGCCGACGAGCGCGCCAACCGCACGCTGCGGATCGTCGGTGCGGTGCTGGGGGCCGGGCTGGTCGCCCTGATCTCCTGGTTCGGGTACGCATACATCACCGGTCAGGACGTCAGCGGCCGGATGACCGGTTTCAAGGTGGTCGCGGACGACGCCGTCGAGGTCCGGCTGGAGGTCACCAAGGACAAGGACACCACCGGCGTCTGCACCGTGCGTACCCTGGACAAGTACCACACCGAGGTCGGGCGGAAGGACTTCACCTTCGGCCGGCGTCAGGACGACGTGGTCAAGGTGGTCACCGTGCGTACCACGGCCCGCGCGACCAGTGCGGAGCTGATCGGCTGCGAGTCCGCGTCGGGGGGCTGAGCGGCCCCGGCGACCGAGGTGTCCGGCGGCTGAGCCCCAGGCATCCGGCGGCTGAGCCCCAGTGCGGCGGCCGAGCGCGGGACGTCCGGTAGTCGAACCGGACGTGTCGGTCAGCGAGGGACGAGCTGACCAGCGCCGACGGGTTTCCTCCACATTGCGCCCAGTTCCCTCCTCCCCGTTTCTTGCCGGAATTGTTAGGCTCGTGGTTTCGCCCGGCTTTGAAGGCGCACCCTTCTGAGTAGGGCGTTCATTTGTATTCCCAGCACCGACGAGGAGCACCTGTGACCCAGACCAGCGAGAACGTCACCTGGCTGACCCAGGAGGCGTACGACCAGCTCAAGGCCGAGCTGGAGTACCTGTCGGGTCCCGCACGTATCGAGATCGCGAAGAAGATCGAGGCTGCCCGGGAGGAGGGTGACCTCCGGGAGAACGGGGGTTACCACGCCGCCAAGGAGGAGCAGGGCAAGCAGGAGCTCCGAGTGCGTCAGCTGACGCAGCTCCTGGAGCACGCGAAGGTCGGCGAGGCACCCGCGGACACCGGCGTGGTCGCCCCCGGCATGGTCGTCACGATCGCCTTCGACGGCGACCCGGACGACACCCTCACTTTCCTGCTCGCCTCGCGTGAGTACGCGAGCTCGGACATCGAGACCTTCTCGCCCCAGTCCCCGCTGGGCTCGGGTGTGAACGGCAAGAAGGTCGGCCAGGACGCCGAGTACGAGCTGCCCAATGGCCGCACCGCCTCGGTGCGGATCCTGGAGGCCAAGCCCTACCAGGGCTGAGCGCCCACGGAAGAGCCCCGGCCGGACGGCCGGGGCTCTATCGGTCTTCTGAGACTTCTCAGGCGGTCGCCGAGCGGTACTTACGGACCGACAGCGTCCGGAAGACCAGGATGATCAGCAGCGACCAGAGGATCGACGCCGGCACGGGGTGCTGCATCGGCCAGGCGTCCGAGACCACGCCCTCCGGATTGCCGAACAGCTGCCGTAGCCGAGCAGAAGCAGCAGCGCGAAGGCGCCGAGCGCCTTCAGGATGCCGTCGTGGATGCGCCAGCCGACGATGACCGCGACGATCGCCAGCACGACCAGCGTCAGCGCCGTCTGCACCAGATCCGCGAGCGTACGGCCCGTGAGCACCGCGCCGCGCGCCATCGGCAGCGAGCGGAAGCGGTCGATCAGCCCCTTGTGCATATCGTCGGCGATCCCCGCGCCCGCGCCCGCCGTGGCGAAGGTGACGGTCTGCGCGAAGATCCCGCCCATCAGGAACTCGCGATATACGGTCGCGTCGGCGCTGGCCTGCCCCGGGACCATGATCGCGCCGCCGAAGACATAGCTGAACAGCACCACGAACATGATCGGCTGGATCAGGCCGAAAATCACCATCTCCCGTCGCAGGCATCCAGAGTCTCCAGCTCCAGCGCCGCGAACTTGGGATCAATGCTGCCTGTGACCTCCATGGGAGGCAGGATCAGAAGCGGCGGCACCGGGACCCCACCGGAGCCTGTCAGAGCCTCCATGACGGCCGCCCATGCACCCGAGGTCCGCCAGACCTCTGCGCGCCGCCTCACGGCACTCCAGGAGTTCCCAGAGACCGTCACCTCGCTCCACGGGGCAGCGGTCCGTAGCTTCCACAAGATCGCCTCGAACATCTCACGCTTCGGCGTCCAGTTCTGGCGAGGGCCGGGAAGCATGGCATCGACTGTCTCCCACTCCTCATTGCTGATCTTGAGAGGCACAAGCGTGCCTGTCTCCCTGTGCCATTCCGTGAGGGGTTCGGCGATGCCCTTCCGGTGCTGCTGCCCCTTGCCGACCACCTGCACGCGGATGTCCAACAGCTCAAGCAGGTCACGACGCTGCACAGGAGTGAAGGAGTCCATCTCGGTCGCCTGCCCCTCCACAAGGGCAACGATCTCGTCTGCTCGCTGCTGCTGATCTTCGGCGTCTCGAAGCCAACGAGCCACCCGCTCGCGCTCGGTGGTCAGCTCCTCTTCCTTCGCTTGGAGGGCTTGTTTCACCTCTCTGATCGTCTCCTCGTCGATGCCGTCGCCGGCGCCCTCACCCAACTCGTCCTCAAAGAGCTGGGTGAGCCTCTGGAGGAGCTGCCCCTTGCGGCTGGCCTTCTTCTTCTCGATCTGCGCGTCCAGCTCGGCGAGACGCTCCCGATAGGTCTCACTTCGGGCCGGGATCGCTCCCAACCACCTGGCAGCGAGCGCCCTGAACTTGTCCACCTCCGAGAGCAGAGCCTCGATCTCAGCCCAGACGGTCTTTTCCACATCGGGTGCGGGCAGTTCCGCGCACTCGCAGTTCAGTCCCAGCCGCTTGCCCATGCAGCGGTAGTAACCGATGGGCGATTCGCCGGACTTCCCACCTGTGTAGTGACCGCCGCACAGGGCGTACAGACGACCGGTGAACAGGTAGTGATTGAGGTTCTTCTTCGTGAACGACCGCCTGTTGAGAGCCTTGCGCAGAGCTTCCACGCGCTTCGGATCACTGATCGGACGGGGAACCTCGATCCGGAAGACCTCAAAGGCCTCCTCTTCGTCATCCTCGGCCGTGCGCTCAATGCGGAACTCCACATATCCGTCAAGCGCAGTGGAGTTGAGCCGCCTGGCCAGGTTCGACCCGGTCCACGGCAGGCCCTTACGGGTGCGGATGCCAAGGGTGTTCAGGTGCTCGGCAGCCTCGTTGCGTGAGTAGCCGAGGTCTACGACCAGATTCGTGGCGATGTTGATCACGCGCACCTCATCCTCACAGAGGACGGGAGTCGCCTTCCTTCCCTTGCCGCCGAGAGTCACCCCGTACGGAGGCTGGCCAAGAGGCCAACCGCCGGCAGCCAACTTCTCCTCCCGACCGCCCATGGTTCGCTCAAGGATCAGGGTGTGTTCCAGCTCCGCCATGTACGACAGCAGGCTCATCATGATGCCGAAGAGTTCGTCGTCACTGTCCAGACGGCCATCCGCCGTAGCAACCCTGATCTTGTGGTGCTTGGTGGCGTTGAACACCCAAAGGTGGATGTCCTCCATGGCCCGTCCGATGCGGTCCAGCTTGCCGAAGACAACGAGGTCGATGAGACCCTTTTCAATTGCTCCGGTCATCTCGTCGAGGTCAGGTCGCGAGTCGTTCTTCCCGGACCCTCCACCATCGACGTAGACCTTGTGAATCTTGTACTTTCCAGGGCCTAGCTTGTAGTCCAGCCATGCCTTGCACTGCTTTTCCTGAGTATCGAGGCCGTATCCCTCGACCTGCTTCGCGGTAGATACGCGAAGGTAGACGGCTACGCGAACCACGCCCCGAACAGTCCGGCGCCCGCGCATGACGGTACCCTTCCCCATGTCAGTCCCTTCGTGACTGGCAGGCCGGTCCATGACTGGCCTGGTCCCAGGGGGTTGCCGCCCTCTGGGACCTCCATGTGATGTCCCGTCAGGATAGCCGGTACACCTGCTAATCCGCAGGTCTTTTCCGAAAACTGCCGCCCTGCCTATTCCTGTTGGGTAGCCGACCGAATAAAAGATCAGCCAGACGCTGCTCTTCGCGATCTCCCCACTCAACAGCACGCCAACGAGACACCACTTCGCCAGGCTGCGGCCGTTACTTCTTCGGGCAGCTCATTCGCACCGCCCCTGTTCGTTCATTGCTTCATGGGCGAACTCCCTGTTTCGGGAAAGGTCTTCTGCGCTTCCCGCAGCGAATTGGGCAGCACCAGGGGTGTGACCGGAGCCGGCATAACGCCAGGTGGCCTCTGTGACTGTCCCCTCTCCCGGCTCCGCGCCGTCCTTTCGGTGGGCAGCGCGGTCGGTGCGCAAGGCCGCGTAGGTGGTGGAGTAGGCGCGGGATTTGGTGAGGATGTGGCCCCGGTAGCCGAGAGTGTGAGCCCAGGCCCGGAGACGGAGGGGCGCGTACTCGGGTAGGCCGCTGAGGCGCCAGCAGGTGCGCATGAGGGTGCGGACATGTTCGTTGACGGGTGCGGACTCGATGCCGTCCCAGGTGGTGACTCTGTGGTCGATGCCGGCTCCGGTTTCGCTGGCGCCGTTCGTGACGTACTTCGCCACGTACGCCGCAACGGCGTCATCGTCGGGTCCGGCGCCGTTGGTGCCGAGCGGTCGGGCGTCGACCTGGGCGCCCCAGCGCAAAACCCACTCGCCCACGGCCCGGCTGTAGGGCGTTCGGACCAGGACCCGCCGCTCGGCGCACTTTCCGGGTCTATTGCGCCATCCTGACCCTGTAGTCAACACTTCTATGAGCCAGCTGAGAGTGCTGCGCGAAAAGCACTTTGACGACATTCCAAAACTCGATTCGAACCTCTCCACCGCTGGCGCAGCGGTGGAGCCAAATGACCTAGATTCGGAACACGTCGCAATCTTCATGCCCTGTGCGCCTGTCTGCAGACGAAGAAGCAGAGACTGAGATCATGTTCCAATCGCGATTTGAGTCAATTGAGGCTCAAAAGGCGGCAGTCGATCAGGAGACGGAGCAGAAGCGAAGCGAGGCTAGGCAGGAGCTGGCAGTTACCCGTACGCGCCTCGCGGATGTAAATCAAGAGGAATTGGAGGCCCTCCGGGAGCGAATGAGAGAGCTGGATCTTCAGATTGCCGATATTCGCGCAAGTGCGGCTGAAGTGCATCATCTGAACCAGTCAAGAAACTTGCTGATGATGGGCACTCGAAAGGTTTCGTACTGGCGATATGTTCGGTTTCTTTGTCTCAGATGGTAGGGCATCGAAGAGGCTGAGCGTCCACCTCTCCTCAGAGCGGATCGGAGGTGGCTTCTACCTCTTCACCCCGGCACGCCCTTCTGAGGTCGCCCGCCGGCACGAGCGGCCTCAGAACAGTTCACCAAACTCCCCGAATCTGGGAAAACGGAAATATCAACTGGCCGTCCGGCGGTACTTGCGAACCGCGAGCGTGCGGAAGGCGACGATGATCAGGACCGAGTAGATCAGCGACGCCCACACCGGATGCTGCATGGGCCAGGCATCGGACGGGGACAGGCCGGGGTCACCGAAGAGCTTGCGGCACGCCTGCACGGTCGCGCTGAACGGGTTCCACTCGGCGATGTGGCGCAGCCAGGGCGTCATCTTGCTGGAGTCCACGAAGGCATTCGAGATGAACGTCACCGGGAAGAGCCAGATCAGTCCGCCGGATGTAGCCGCCTCCGGGGTGCGCACGGACAGACCGATCAGCGCGCCGATCCATGTGAAGGCGTATCCCAGAAGAAGCAGTAGGCCGAAGCCGCCCAAGATCTTCCCGAAGTTGGTCGGGTCCACGGAGCCGGGGCGCCAACCCACGAGCAACGCGACGATCGCGAGGACGAGTAGCGTCAAGGCCGTCTGCGCGAGATCCGCAACGGTCCGCCCGGTCAGCACCGCGCCGCGCGCCATGGGCAGTGAGCGGAACCGGTCGATGAGCCCCTTGTGCATGTCGTCGGCGATGCCGGCCCCGGAACTGGCGGTGGCGAACGTGACGGTCTGCGCGAAGATGCCCGCCATCAGGAAGTTCTTGTAGACGTCCAGACCGGTGCTGGTGCCGATCTGCATCGAACCGCCGAACACGTAGGTGAACAGCACCACGAACATGATGGGCTGGATGAGCCCAAACAGAATCATTTCGGGAATCCTGGTCATCCGAATCAAGTTCCGGCGGGCCATGACCAGGGAATCGTTCACGGCGCTCACTTGACCTGCTCCTTCAACGCGTTGGGCCGCCGGTCTCGGATTCGCGGCGAGGTGCAATCTGACCGATACGAGCGAACAGGATTGGACTGCAGCGGTCCGCCGCCCGGCCGGGGGGCCGCCGCGACGGTGGCTCCGGTCTCCTCGACAACGGCCATCACTTGTCTCCCTTGTCCGCGCCCGCGCCCACGCCCGCGCTCTTGCCGTCGCCCGCGGCCTTGTCCGCGCCGCCGCCTGCCTGGCCGTCGGTCGCGGCGCCGCCGTCCCCGGCCCCATGGCCGGTGAGCGAGATGAACACGTCGTCGAGGGTCGGGCGGCGCAGCCCGATGTCGTCGATCTCGACTCCGCGGGTGTCCAGCTCGCGGATGACCTCGGCGAGCAGCTTGGCGCCGCCCACGACCGGCACGGTGACCTTGCGGGTGTGCTCCTGGACGGTGGTCTCGCCCTTGCCGAGCACCCGCAGGACCTGCTCGGCGACCGTGATGTGCTCGCGCTCGTGCACCACGACCTCCACGCGCTCCCCGCCCGTACGGGCCTTGAGCTGGTCGGAGGTGCCGCGCGCGATGACCCGGCCGCGGTCGATCACGCAGATGTCATGCGCCAGATGGTCCGCCTCCTCCAGATACTGGGTGGTCAGCAGCAGCGTCGTGCCGCCGGCCACCAGCTCCTGGATGACCTCCCACAGCGCCTGCCGGTTGCGCGGGTCCAGACCGGTGGTCGGCTCGTCCATGAACATCACGGGCGGGCTGACGACCAGGGCGGCCGCGAGGTCGAGCCGGCGCCGCATACCGCCGGAGTACGTCTTGGCGGTCCGGTCGGCCGCGTCCGCGAGGTTGAACTGCTCCAGCAGCTCGGCGGCGCGAGCCTTCGACTGGCGCGCGCCCATCTGGTAGAGCTGGCCGACCATCTGGAGGTTCTCGCGCCCCGTCAGATATTCGTCGACGGCGGCGAACTGCCCGGACAGCCCGATGGAACGGCGGACCTCGTTGGGGTGCTTCAGCACATCCACCCCCGCGACCACCGCCGTCCCGCTGTCCGGACGCAGCAGCGTGGTCAGCACGCGCACCGCGGTGGTCTTGCCCGCGCCGTTGGGGCCGAGCAGTCCGAGGACGGTTCCTTCCGGTACGTCGAGGTCGACGCCGTCCAGAGCCCTTACTTTGCCGAAGGTTTTCACCAGGCCCTCGGCATGAATAGCGCCTGGCATGTTGGCACTCCCAGGGGTTGGGTCAGTTCCACGGAGATCAGTTGACGCCATGTGCGACGAATGTTTCCCGCCACGGCGAACACACCTGCTCAATCAAGGCATACGTCCCCCGGCCTGTGCATCACACAGCGGCAAGTGGATCCGTATCGTATCCTAGACGCGATACATCGCGATATACGCGGGGCCAACGAAAACGCGACAGCCCGGCCTCCCTCAGGCCCCTCACCGGCCCTCAGACCCGCCACACCCCTCGGACCGGCTCCAACCGGCCCTCAGGCCATCACGGTGTACCCGGCCCCGCGCAGCGCCTCACGGACCTCGTCACAATGCGCCGGCCCCTTCGTCTCCAGCTGCAGCTCCACCTCCGCCTCGCTCAGCCCCAGCCTCGGGTTGGTCCGCACATGGCTGATATCGAGAACATTCGCATCCGCCACTGACAACGCCCCCAACAACGTGGCCAACGCCCCCGGCCGGTCCGTGAGCCGCAGCCGCAGCGACAGATAGCGCCCCGCTGCGGCCATGCCGTGCCGCAGGATGCGCTGCATCAGCAGCGGATCCACATTGCCGCCCGAGAGCACCGCCACCACCGGCCCCTCGAAGGACTCCGGCGCCGACAGCAGCGCGGCCACCGGGCTCGCGCCCGCCGGCTCCACCACCAGCTTCGCCCGCTCGAGGCAGAGCAGCAGCGCGCTGGACAGCTCGTCCTCGGTGACCGTACGGACCTCGTCCACGAGATCGCCAATGATTTTGAACGGAACGTCGCCCGGCCGCCCCACCTTGATGCCGTCGGCCATCGTCACGGGCGCCTCGATCGACACCGGCCGCCCCGCGGCGAGCGAGGGCGGATACGCGGCGGCGCCCTCCGCCTGCACCCCCACCACCCGCACATCCGGCCGCAGCGCTTTCACCGCCAGCGCGACCCCGGCGGCCAGCCCGCCCCCGCCGATGCCCACCACGACCGTGCGCACCTCGGGGCACTGCTCCAGGATCTCCAGCCCCAGCGTGCCCTGCCCCGCGATGATGTCCGGGTGGTCGAAGGGATGGATGAAGACCGCGCCCGTCTCCTCGGCGTACTCCTGCGCCGCCCGCATCGTCTCGTCCACGATCTGGCCGCACAGCCTCACCTCGGCCCCGTACTCCCGGGTGGCCGCCACCTTCGGCAGCGGCGCCCCCTCGGGCATGAGGACGGTCGAGCGCACCCCCAGCAGCGAGGCGGCGAGCGCGACGCCCTGCGCATGGTTCCCGGCGCTCGCCGCGACGACCCCCGCCGCCCGCTCCTCGGGGGTGAGCCCGGCGATCCGCACATACGCGCCGCGCAGCTTGAAAGACCCCGTACGCTGCAGGTTCTCGCATTTGAGATGCACCGGCGAGCCGACCAGGCCGGACAGATAGCGGCTGCCTTCCAGCGCGGTGAGCCGCGAGACCCCCGACAGCGTCTTCTGTGCCGCGCGCACATCGTCGAGGGTGATCGCGGAGTGTGCGGGGCGCGGGACGGAGTCGGGGCCGCCCTCGCCGTCGAGTCGTGCAGCCATGGTCACAGTCTCGCAGCTCGCCCCGGGCCCGGCGGCCCGGCCCGATCGGGATCGGCAGGTTTCTGCAGCCCCCGTACGGGCAGGGCCCCAGCCGCGTACTCTGTGCCACATCCCACAGACCACCGCATGAAGTGAGCCCCAGGCCATGCCCACCCAATCGGACATGACGACTCAACTCAACACAGGCGTAATGGATTCGCTCCAGCATCAGGTCGCCGTCTTCGCCCGCCGCGCCGAACAGACCCGGCTCGGCGGCGTCGGCCAGGCCCGCAACTCCATGGACCGAGCCGCGTATCTGCTGCTCAACCGGCTGGATCAGGAAGGCCCCATGGGGGTCAAGGCGCTGGCCGGGGGCATGGGCATCGACTCGTCCACCGTGACCCGCCAGGTCGCCCCGCTGGTCGACTCCGGCATGGTCAAGCGCACCTCGCACCCCGAGGACGGCCGCGCGGTCGTGCTCCAGCTCTCCCCTCGCGGCAAGGCCCGGCTGGAGGAGGTGCGTTCCTCGCGGCGCGAGCTGATGGCCCAGGTGACCGGGGGCTGGACCGCGGAGGAGCGCGATCTCTTCTGCGATCTGCTCACCCGTTTCAACAGCGCCCTGTCCGCCGCGCACGGCGCGGCACCCGCCTCCTGAGGGCCCCGTTTCAGGTTTCGGGTCGCCTCGTGACCGGAGGCAGACCTCTTGACCCAGCGCCCGTGCCTGCCGTGTCCTAAGGGAACGGGAGGCGGAGGGCGTGGTGCGAGATGGGCGGGCAGCGCGGGAGAGCCGCCGGGCCCGGGAATTCGAGGCATTCGTCGCGGGCGCGGGCGGCCGGTTGCTGCACACCGCCACGCTGCTCACGGGGGAACCAAAGGGGGACACCGAAGCCGCCGAGCGCCTGCTGATCGCCGCGCTCGCGCGCACCTACGCCCGCTGGGACCGGCTGCGCGGCGAGGACCCGTACGACCGCACCCGCCGGGAGCTCGCCGACCTCTTCGCCCACCGCGGCCGCCGCTACCGCCGCCCGCGCGGCGGCCCGCTCGACCGGCTCACCCCGCAGGAGCGGCTGGTGCTGGTGCTGCGGCTGTACGAGGGGGTCGCGGAGGAACAGACGGCGGCCGCGCTCGGGCTGCCGGTCGAGCGCGTACGGGCGATCTGTACCCGGGCGGTGACGTTGATGCGCTCCGCCATGCCGCGGCGGAGCGCCTCCGAGCGGCCCCCGGTCGCCGGCCGCCCGGCAGGGGCGGCGCCATGAGCTTTGACCGCAAGGAGACCGAGGTCCGCCGGATGCTGGAGGGCCCGCATCCGGTGCTGCCGCCGGATCTGGCGGGGCGGGCGGCCGACCGGGGGCGGCGGTTGCTGCGCCGTCGGCAGGCGGCGCGGACCGTCGGCTGGATGCTGCTGCTCGCCGCGGTCGTCGCCTTCAGCGTGTGGGCGGCGATCGTCCATCCGTGGACGGCGCCGCCCGCCGACACCACCCCTCCCCTGGAGGGGTGGTGACCCTGTAACCGGCGTCGGGTCAGGCCAGCGCCTGGGTGAGATCCGTGAGGAGATCGTCGGCCGACTCGATGCCCACCGACAGGCGTACGAGATCGGCGGGCACCTCGAGCGCCGAGCCCGCGGTCGAGGCGTGCGTCATCCGCCCCGGGTGCTCGATCAGCGACTCGACGCCGCCGAGCGACTCCCCGAGCGTGAACAGCCGCGCCCGGTTGCAGACCTCGACCGCCGCCTCCTCACCGCCCGCGACGCGGAACGACACCATGCCGCCGAACGCCCGCATCTGCTTGGCCGCGGTCTCGTGCCCCGCGTGCTCCGGCAGCCCCGGGTAGTAGACCTCGGTCACCTTGGCGTGGGCGGTGAGCATCTCCGCGACGCGGGTGGCGTTCGCGCTGTGCCGGTCCATGCGGACGGCGAGGGTCTTGATGCCGCGCAGCACCAGCCAGGAGTCGAAGGGCGCGGCGACGGCGCCCATCGCGTTCTGGTGGAAGGCGAGTTCGTCACCGAGACCGGTGTCGGACACGACGAGCGCACCGCCGACGACATCCGAGTGCCCGCCCATGTACTTGGTGGTGGAGTGCACCACGACGTCCGCGCCGAGCGCGAGCGGCTGCTGGAGGTAGGGGCTCGCGAAGGTGTTGTCGACGACGAGCCGGGCCCCGGCGGTGCGGGCGACGTCGGCGACGGCGGCGATGTCGGTGATGCCGAGGAGCGGGTTGCTGGGCGTCTCGACCCAGATCACCTTCGTACGGGGCCGCAGCGCGGCCCGTACCGCTGCCGGGTCGGAGGTGTCGGCCACCGACCACTCCACGCCCCAGCGCTCGACGACCTTGGCGAAGAGGCGGAACGTACCGCCGTACGCGTCGTTCGGGATCACGACATGGTCGCCGGGCACCAGGAGCGTGCGCAGCAGGCAGTCCTCGGCGGCGAGGCCGGAGGCGAAGGCGAGGCCGCGGCGGCCGCCCTCCAGCGCCGCCAGGTTCTCCTCGAGGGCGGTGCGGGTGGGGTTGGCGGAGCGGCTGTACTCATAGCCGCCCCGCAGGCCGCCCACACCGTCCTGCTTATAGGTGGAGACCTGGTAGATGGGCGGGACGACGGCGCCGGTGAGCGGGTCCGCCTCCTGGCCCGCATGGATGGCGAGCGTCTCGAAGCTCTGGCTGTGCTGGTCGGTCATGGGCCCGAGGGTAATGCCCGCCGCCACGGTCCGGTTTCAGCGACCTCCGGGGCGCATAGGCTGGACCGCAAGCCGTCCGCACTCACCGGCTCGACCACGGGCTCGATTTCTCACGGGGACATCTCATGGAGCTTCTGATCTTCCTCATCGCCCTCGTCATGATCGGCGGGCTGATCGTCGTGCCGGCGGTGCGTCGGCTGCGCGGGGGCCGCGAGGCCATGCGGGGCGCGCTGCGCGCCGGCGACCCGCAGGAGTACGGCTTCGTACCGCGCGAGCGGCTGGACGTACGGCTGCCCGGCCCGGACCACCAACTCATCGACGCCCTGGAGGAGGTCCAGGCCCGGCAGGACTGGCAGCCGGCGGCCCGGCTGCTCGCGCTGACCAAGGCCGGCTCCGAGCTGCGCTGGCAGCGGGTCCAGACGCTGGCCGGGGCGGCCGCCCACGAACTGGCCCAGGCGCCCGGCCGCGGCGGCATGTGGCTGCGCACCTGGCGGGTCGCGGCCCCCGAGGACCCGGGCGCGGCGGCGGTCCACGCGGAGTTCCTGGTCCGCCAGGCGCTGCTCGACCCGTCCTCGCCCGACTTCCGGATGATCCTGGAGGAGGCCCAGAGCGTCTGCCGCGAGGCGGCCCGGCTGGCCCCGGACGACCCGGTTCCGTACATCGTCGAGCTCGGCGTCGCCCGCGGCCTCGGCTACCGGCAGGCCGACTTCGAGGAGCTGTGGTCCAAGGTCACCGAGCGCGCCCCGCACCACATGGGCGCCCATCTCGCCGCCCTGCACTACTGGTGCGAGAAGTGGCACGGCTCCCAGGACCTCGCCGACACCTTCACCCACGCGGCCGCCGGCTCGGCCCCCGACAAGAGCCTGCTGCCCGCGCTCCCGCTCTTCGGCGTCTTCGAGCACATGCCGGACGGCAACCTCGTCCGCACCCTCTACCAGAGCGAGGTGATCACGAAGGCCATCGAAGGCGCCCTCTACGCCGTCCGCCAGGCCCCCGCCGACCACCCGGTGCTGCCGCACGTCCGCCATCTGCTGGTCTGGTTCCTGGTGCGGGCGGAGCGGTACGCGGAGGCGATGGAGCAGCTGCGGCACGTCGACGGCCACGTCGGCGCGGTGCCGTGGTCGTACGGGGCGGACCCGGCCGCCGAGTACACCGTCTACCGGGCGCTGGCGGTCGCGGGCTGGGAGGGCCGGGGCGGCTCTCCGGCGACGCTGCCGAAGTGAGGCGGCGCGGAATTCACCGGCGCCCACGCCCGTTGTACCGGGTACCCGCCCCTGCACTGCCCGCGTCGCCCGAGGAGCCCCGATGCTGTTCAGCCGCCACAAGAATCACCTCCCGACCCCCGAGGAGGCGCTGAAGGGCCGCGCCGAACCGGGCTTCTCCGTGCCCGACCGCCACACGGTCCTCGGCACCCCGCTCACCGGCCCGTACCCCGAGGGCCTGGTCGTCGCCGACTTCGGCCTCGGCTGCTTCTGGGGCGCGGAGCGCAAGTTCTGGCAGGCCCCGGGCGTCTTCACCACCCTGGTCGGCTACCAGGGCGGCCACACCCAGAACCCCACCTACGAAGAGGTCTGCTCCGGCCTCACCGGCCACACCGAGGCCGTCCGCGTCGTCTACGACCCGGCCGTCACCTCCTACGGCGCCCTCCTGAAGCTCTTCTGGGAATCCCACAACCCCACCCAGGGCTTCCGCCAGGGCAACGACGTCGGCACCCAGTACCGCTCGGCGATCTACACCCACTCCCCCGAGCAGCAGGCCGAGGCCGAGTCCTCCCGCGCCGCCTACCAGTCCGTCCTGACGTCCTCCGGCTACGGCGACATCACCACCGAAATCCTCCCGGCAGGCCCCTTCTACCCGGCCGAAGCCCACCACCAGCAATACTTGGACAAGAACCCGGGCGGCTACTGCGGCATCGGCGGCACGGGCGTCTCCTGCCCGGTCGGCGTGGCCCCGGCCGACGGCTGACCCGGCCGGTGCGCACGACGGCGTACCGGCTGTTGCGGTCTGCCCGGGGGATCGCCATCGACCTCACCGCCGAGGCCCGCCTCACCTCGGCGCCTCCGCACCGTGCCGATCGGCTCGCCGAACGGGTGTGGCTGGACACCACGCCCGTCCGCGAGCAACGCCTGCCGACCGCTCGAGTCTGCGCCTTACCGCGGACGAAGCCGACTGGCTGCGGCACGGCCTGGAACTGGCGGCGCGCGATATCGAGGCCCGGATCCCGGGGAAGCAGATCGTGGTCACGGTGCATCTCGTCCTCTTCCCCGAAGCCGACTTCCAGGCTGAGGGCCTTGCCGCGGCCCTATTGGCCTGGGCCGAGGAGGAGTTCGGCCTGTTCGCCCGCCCTGTCAGCGTCTCTTTCGACGGCGAGAGAAACCGGTTCGCCTTTACGTGGTGACGCCATGCCGCCAGGTGTCCTGTCGCAAAAGGGCTCGGGTGGCTCATGCCCGACCGGCATCTCCCCAACCGAGGACTGACGCCGCCGCGTCCAGGGCCAGGTGCCACGGATAGCCATCCGGTCGCCCCTGGCCCGGCTTGTTGGGCACGAATCCGCCTTCCCCGTACAGCACGCGCACCCCCATCGCCCGGAGCGTGGCAACGCTGGTGTCGAACTGGGTGTGCTGGACGTAGGCGGCGTTGACGCACGGCATGGTCACGGTGGGGATGCCCTTGCCGATGGCCTCTGCTACGAATCCGACGATGAACTTCTCGGTGATCCCAGGGCCCACTGGTTGATCGTGTTGAAGGTGGCGGGTGCCAGGACGGCGACATCCGCGGGAGGCCAGGCCTCCGGCTCCCAGGGCAGCTTGTACTGGCTGCGCACAGGGTGCCCGGTCAGCTCCTCCAGCCCCGTTAGCTGATCGTCAGCGCGCGGCCGTAGGGGTCAATCCGAGGCACACATCCCAGCCGGCGGCCTGCGCTCGCTCCACGACTCCAGCGACATTCAGCACGGGCGGGGCGGCGCTTCCCAGCAGGTACAGGACATGGTTCGCCTCAACTGGTCGATTCACCGTTCTCCAGATAGCTGGGCTGCTGCTCAGCCAGAGCTCGGAGGGCTTGGGCGGCTCGTCGGCGGGTGCGGTGCGGGAGCATGGTCAGAGCGTCAGCCGAGGTGACGAACTCGCAGGCCGAGAGCTCATAGTCGCGCGGATACAAGCTCCGGGCCTGGCTCTCTGTAAGCGTGCCTCCGTTGAAGATGAACGCGAGCTGGTCGTCCCAGGGCCCGTGCGGCGCGACCCAGTCGACGCACAGGAGCCCGCGCAGTTCTACGGCAAGCCCGAGTTCTTCGCGCAGTTCGCGTCTGGCCGCATCCTCGGGGGACTCGTTCGCCTCGGCCATCCCGCCGGGAAGGTCCCACGCTTCCTTGTACGTCGGCTTGACCACCAGCAGACGCCCGCCGGCATCGCGTAAGAGCACGTCTGCGGACACACGCTTGCGTGCCTGCTTGGCGTTCCCTTCCGCCAAGTAGGCGTCCCATTCGGCGGTGCCTGGCTGGGGGCGCGTGGTCATATCCCAGCGCCCCCACCTGCGGGCACCGCGCCGATACCCGCAAGGATGAGCGCTCGTTGCCGCTTCGTCTCAGCCAGATAGTCCAGCAATTCGCTCACGATCCGTTCCGCTCGGTGGCGATCCAAGGCACGGGCCAGAAGGTCGAGTTGCTGAGTGATACGCAGGGATCCGAGCGTCCCGCAATCACCGAGGAGCGCGCGGCCGACCTCACACGTTGCTTCGAGCTCCCGCTGCCGCGTACGGATCAACGCCAGGGTGATCTGGCTGAATACCCGGCTCCTCGCGCGGTCGCCGGAGCGGAGGGCGATGGCCTCTTCGGCCACCTCCACGGCGGCGGGCAGGCGACCCGCATCCTGCAGGGCCAGGGCTGCCTCACTCGCCAATGCGGCGGTGTCGAAGGAGCTGATCCAAGGAGATGACTGAATGTCCGGCATTTCGGCGATCTCCTTCTGTGCCTCGGCCAGTGCGCGGCGGGCCCCGTCGCCATTCCCAAGCTGGGCGAGCGCTCGCGCTTCCATGGCATACAGTCTCGCTACCAGGGTGGGGACACGGGGTCCACCGGTTACATGGTCACGTCCCGCTCTCGCCAGGGTCGTAGCCGGTTTCGCTGCCAAAGACCCGTGGTCCCACCGTGTGATGCAGGTAGTGGAGAACGGAGGCGTACACATGCCCTCCGCCCAGTTGCCGGTCCGCAGCCCGGAAGGACTCCACCGCGGCCAAATCCGGGGATGCCGACGAGCATGGCATGGTCTGGGTACGTCCGACCCGGGCGGCGTCAGAGGCCCGCCGTGGTTCGCGGGCCTCCCAAGGCCGGGGAGCCAGGCGCAGCAATCCGCCCGGGACGCGCAGCCCATCGGCGATCTGCTCCATCTTCTCGACGCTCGTCACGCGCCCTTCGCCCCGTGCGAGCTTGCCGACGCGCTCAGGCTTCATGTCGCATGCCTCGGCGATCCGCATGAAGCTGATGCCGGACCACTTGCGAGCTAGCGCGAAGAAGGTGCCGAAGTCATGACGCAGCAGAGCCGCCCGCACGTCCTCGCGCGCCAGCAGTCGTTCCGGCAGGGCGTTGGGGGCGAGGGACTCTGCCAAGGGTGCACCCCCAGGGTCGCGGTCTTACCGAGCGTTGATCAGCCCGCACCGAGTGTACCCAGCGTGGGGATGCCCGTGGCTGGGAAGTCACAGCCGGTTTGAAGCAGCACATTGGACGGTCTGAAGGCACGTGAGACCAGATAGGAGCTTCAGCTTGTCCAACGCCGACACTCGATGCGCGCCCCTCATTGCCCGGTGGTGATCAGGTGAGTACGCAACCGCGATTGCTGCCATGGCACGGACCGTCCGGCAAGCCCTGCTATCTGGTGACGGATGAAGACGGCAAGGGGTATCTGTCGAGGCTCGCTGACGAAATGGAAGCGGTTCAGCTCCGCATGGGCGCTGAGCTACTCGGCCATGCCGGCCTGCTGCTCGGCAACCCCAAGACGGAAGCCGGAGAGCTCCGCTTCCTCTCGAATCGTCTGGTCGAGGCGCTGAGGGACGCGCTTCGCGTGGCGGAGAGCCGCGGCAGGCGTCTCCCCGTGACCGAGGAGGACGAGGACGACGGACCGACTCAAGCGAGCGGGGCATTCGGATGAGCAACAGATCGGAGGGATGGCAGGTCGCTCCCGCACCGGGCCGTGGTCTGCGTCCAGGAAAGGACGGTCGCTTTGAACTGCCGCTTCAGGTGCTCCGCCCCGGGCGCGCCGCCCTGGCCTCGCTGGTCCTGACAGTAGTGGAGGCCGAGCAGTTGCACGCCGCCCTGTGTTACGCGCTCGACGGCGAACCGGCCCCTGACGACGCGCCGCCGTGTCGAGAAGGGACCCGCTACCCCGGCGGCCGACAACGGCACTGAGGTCGCCCGGACCGGATCACGCCGCAACAACCGCACAAGCGGCACCGGGCCGCCCCGCGCCTGGACAGCTTCCGGGGTGGTCCGGCTGAGGATCACATGACGAACCCCGGTGCCGAAGATACCGGGGTTGTCGTCGTGCCTCGTTCGACGCGGCCAAGACGACAGGTTCGGCCGGGAGGAGGAAGACCTGCACGCGGGGATGGGGGTACGCGGAGGGGACTACATGGGCGGCCGGCGGGACGCGAGGGAAGCCGCGGCCGAGCCTGGCGACGCGCTGAAGCTGGTCGGTGTGGATACGGCCGGGCGCGGCTGCGTGCTGCTGCGGGACCGGACGGGGGTGCTCGCGCTGCCCGTTACCTCCGGAGTAATCGACGGTGTGACCTCCGCTGGACGAGAATTTCCACCGCGCAGCCACTTCATCGCCCAGGAAGGACTCGATCATGCCGTACTTCGAAGGCTCCGACGGGACACGCCTGCTCTACACCGACTGGGGACAGGGCAAGCCGGTGGTATTCGTGGCCGGGGCCTGGCTCAGCAGCAGCTCATGGGAGTACCAGATGCTCCCGCTGTCCGAAGAGGGCCTGCGCTGCGTGGCCTTTGACAAGCGGGGGCACGGCCGCTCGGACTGGGTCGGCCACGGCTTCGACTACGACACCCTCGCCGATGATCTCGCGGCGCTGCTCGATCACCTCGACCTCCGCGAGGTGACCCTGGTGGCGCACTCGATGGGCGGTGGGGAGGTGATCCGCTACCTGTCCCGCCACGGCTATGACCGGGTGAGCCGGGTGGTGCTGATCGCGGCCACCGCGCCGTTGATGGTCTGGGGGCCGGACAACCCGGAGGGGATCGACCGGAGCGCCTTCGAGGCCGTGCAGGCGGAGCGGACCAGAGACCGCCCGAGGTGGATGGCCCAGAACGCACAGGCGTTCTTCGGGACGCATCTGGGCAACAAGATCTCCACCGAGCTCATGGAGTGGACAGTGCAGAGGTGCCTTGACTGCTCGGCCAAGGCGGCTGTCGAGGTGATCAGGACTGGGTTCTGCACGGATCTGCGCGAGGAGGCCGGCGCGCTACAGGTGCCGACCTTGATCATCCACGGCGACGCCGATGCCTCCGCTCCCATCGATCTGTGCGGGCGACGGCTGGCGAAGCTGGTGCCGGACAACATCTACAAGGAGTACCCCCGAGCGGGGCACGGCATCTTCATTACCCACGCCGATGAACTCAACCAGGACCTGCTCGACTTCATCGGGAACACTTCATCCTGAAGGGGCGGCGGCGCTTCCCAGCAGGTACAGGACACGGTTACCTCAACGGGTCGATTCAGGAGGGATCGCATGGCAGACCGCCTCTCCACCGCACGCCTGATTCCCATGGGCCCGCGGATGGGCCCCGTGTCCCGATCCTCACCTCAGTGCGCCATTCGGATGACCGCGAGGGACATGGATGCGGGCAGGGCCCGCTGGAGGCTTACGCCGGCGTTGACGGTTCGATCGCCGCTCGAGGACAGCTGTGGGACTGATCGAACGGCGGTCGACCGCACTGCTGATCAGGCGCGAGAGACCGTGTCGGCCGGTCGGCTGAAGGTGCGGCGGTAGGCGTAAGGGCTGACGCCGGTAGTGCGTTTGAAGCGGTCGCGGAAGGCGGTGGGCGAGCCGAAGCCGACCTGGGCTCCGACGCGTTCCACGGAGTGCTCGGTGGTCTCCAGCAGGTGCTGAGCCCGGCGGATGCGGGCGCGGTGCAGCCATTGGAGGGGGGTGGTGCCGGTCTGTTCCCGGAAGCGGCGGATGAGTGTACGGGTGCTCATGCCGGCGTGGGCGGCGATGTCGTCCAGGGTGAGCGGGCGGGCGAGGTTGTCCCGCAGCCAGGTCAGGATCGGTTCCAGCGCCGAACCGGCCGGGGTGGGCGTGTGGTCGTGGACGATGAACTGGGCTTGCCCGCCTTCGCGTTCGAGCGGCATCACGGACAGGCGGGCGGCGTCGGCGGCCACCGCGGAGCCGTAGTCGCGGCGGATCATGTGCAGGCACAGGTCCAGCCCGGCCGCCGCGCCGGCGGCGGTAAGGATCTGGCCGTTGTCGACGTACAGCACGTCGGGGTCGACGTCGATGTCCGGGTAGGCGGCGGCGAGTTGGCCTGCGGCAAGCCAGTGGGTGGTGGCTCGCAGGCCGTCCAGCAGCCCGCTGGCGGCCAGAATGAAGGTGCCGCTGCAGATGGAGGCGATGCGGGTGCCGTCGGCGGCGGCCTCTCGCAGCGCGGTGCGCACAGCGGGTGCGAGCGGGGCGGCGGGGTCGGCGGTGCCGGGCACGATGACCGTGTCCGCGCCCCTGATCCCCTCCAGGCCCCACGGCGCGTGCAGGGTGAACGCACCGGCGTCGACCTCGGGCTCCTCGGCACACACGCGGATGTGGTAGCCGGGGCGGCCGTCGGGCAGCCGGGTGCGGGTGAAGACCTCGATCGGGGTGGACAGGTCGAACGGAATCACCTGGCTGAGGGCGAGGACGGCGACCGTGTGCATGTCCAGAATTTATCGGACCGACAGACGTCCTCGATCGGCCGAGGGGGCGGCAGCCCTGCCCATCGGGGCAGGGCAGACACGCCATGCATGAGCGTGGCGGTATTCCGTTGACACCTGTCGTTAACGCCACTGGGGAGGCAGGGGCCGCGCGGATAGCGTCGGGGCGGATCCGGCCCACGTCAGCCGCCGGTCCGGACGCGCCTCCCGTACGCGGAAGGCGGCGCAGCTTCCGTCCGCCGTGCCGCGCGGCCCACCCGCCACCTCCGGAAGGCTTTCGCATGCAGTACCTCACGCCAGTCGGCATCGGCATCCTCTACGCGCTGCTGATGTCCCTCATCCGCGAACCGCACCGGCGGCGCTTCAACGCGATCATGGTCGCCGGAGCGGGCGCCGCTTACCTCAGCGGCGGCGGCCTGGGCGGCTGGGAGTTCGCCTTCACCGCGCTCGCCACCTACGTCGCCTACCGGGGCCTGGACTCGTGGACCTTCATCGGCATCGGCTGGCTGCTGCACACCGCGTGGGATGTCGTCCACCATCTCAAGGGCAGCCCCTTGATCGCTTTCTCCCACGACTCATCGCTGGGCTGCGCCATCTGCGACCCGGTCATCGCGCTGTGGTGCCTGCGCGGAGGTCCGTCGCTGCGCGGGCTCTTCCGACGTGTTGATCCAGAGGTTGGTCAAGAGGTTGGTCAAGAGCGAGCGCAGGCGGGTCAGGTGCGGGGCTGAGTGCCTTGTGCGTGTCGCCTTGCACGGTTTTGCGCGTATCGGGACGATCCGTCCCCATAGATCCGTGGCCCTCCCCTCGCGCAGCTCGGCGACCGGAAGCAGCCCTGCGTCTACGCAATGTCACCGAGTGCGGGACGCCCGCGCACGCGTCCGACCGGGCCGGGCCCGGGCGGTTACGGCCGGCTCCGCACGGCGCTACGGGAACCTCACGGGGCTGTCGAGGAGTCTTGCTCTTGAGACGTTGATCACCGGTCGGAGGAGAGACAGACATCGTGGAGACCTACGGAAGGCGCCCGGGGCGCCGCTTGGTGCTCGCCGCCGGTGCCGGGACGGCACTGGCCACCGCCCTGCCCCTGAGTGGGTCGGCGCGGGCGGCGTCGCGGAGCGGGCAGGACGACATCATCCAGGCGCTGAGGGAGCTGGAGGGGGAGCATTCCGCTCGGCTCGGGGTGTTCGCGCGGAACACGGTCACCGGTGAGAGCGTGCTGTACCGCGCGGACGAGGCGTTTCCGATGTGTTCGGTGTTCAAGACGCTCGCCGCCGCCGCAGTTCTGCGGGACCTCGACCGGAACGGCGAGTTCCTGGCCCAGCGGATCCGGTACGGCGAAAAGGACGTCGAGGACTCGGGCTATGCCCCCATCACGGGCACGCCCGAGCACCTCGCGAACGGGATGACGGTCGCCGAGTTGTGCGCCGCCGCCATCGCGTACAGCGACAACGCGGCGGCGAACCTGCTGCTCCGCGAGCTCGGTGGTCCCACGGCCGTCACCCGCTTCTGCCGTTCGATCGGGGACGGAACGACTCGGCTCGACCGGTGGGAGCCCGCGCTGAACTCGGCCGAGCCGTGGCGCACCACGGACCTCACGAGTCCGGTTGCCATCGGGCGGACGTACGCACGGCTCACCCTCGGCAACGCCCTCACGCCCCGGGACCGGAGGCAGTTGACCGCGTGGCTGCTGGCCAACACCACCAGCGGGGCACGGTTCCGGGCCGGCCTTCCCCAGGACTGGGCCCTCGGGGACAAGACCGGCACCGGCGATTACGGCACGACCAATGACGTCGGGGTCGCCTGGACCCCGGATCGGGCACCGGTCGTGCTCGCCGTCCTGTCCACGAAGGACGACGCCGACGCCCCGGCGGACGAGCCGCTCGTCGCCAAGACGGCCGCGCTGCTGGCGTCGGCGCTCGGATAGGGAGGGGGTCAGAAGCGGTACGGCGTCAGGTACTCGGGCAGCAGGACGCGGGAGCCGGGGCTGGTCTTGCGGATCCGGTCGACGAAGCCGTCCAGATCCATCGTGGGGTCCCGGTGCGCGCCGTCGGTCAGGGGGCGTTCGAAGTTGTCCCAGTGGACCGGGACGACGGTGGCGGGGTTGCCCAGGGCCTTCACGGAGGCGGGGGACGTAATGGTGGGTTGAGGGGCTGCCGGGGGTGGCGATCATGGCGACGTCGGGGCGCAGTCCGGTGGCGTCGCGTTCGCTGAAGTCGCTGGCGCCCATGAGGAAGGCGGACGGGCCGTCGTCGATGGTCAACTGGAAGGCGAGGGTGCCGTCTTCCGGGAGGTCGGAGATCTTCTCCGGGGCGGGCGGGGGGGCTGGTGAGGGTGCCGGAAGTACGTCCGCCCGTAAGCGCTGTCCGACGGGACGCTCCCCAGAGGGTTGGCCTCCGGCTCCATGGACCGATGATCCGTACCTGCGCCATGCTGACCGCACCACGGCGCGCCGCACCCCTCGGATCAGGGAGCCCTCATGTTCACCACCCGGCCCACCCTCCAGGGCACCCACGGCATGGTGTCCTCCACCCACTGGCTGGCCTCGCAGTCCGCCATGGCCGTCCTGGAGGACGGCGGCAACGCCTTCGACGCCGCCGTCACCGCCGGGTTCGTGCTCCATGTGGTCGAGCCGCATCTGAACGGACCGGCCGGCGAGGTGCCGATCATCCTCGCGCCGGCGGGTGGCGCGCCCACCGTGCTGTGCGGACAGGGCCCGGCCCCCGCCGGGGCCACCATCGACCACTACATCGCGCTCGGCCTCGATCTCGTCCCGGGCACCGGTCCGCTCGCGGCGGCGGTCCCCGGCGCGTTCGACGCGTGGCTGCTGCTGCTGCGCGACCACGGCACCAAGCGGCTCGCCGAGGTGGTGCGGTACGCGATCGGGTACGCCGAGCACGGCCATCCCGCGGTCGAGCGGATCGGCGAGACGGTGGAGACGGTGCGGGAGTTGTTCGAGACCGAGTGGACGGCATCGGCCGAGCTGTATCTGCCCGGCGGCCACGCCCCCGCGCCCGGGCGGCTGCTCAAGAACCCCGCGCTGGCCGCGACCTGGCGGCGGCTGATCGCCGAGGCGGAGGCCGCCGGGCCGGGGCGTGAGACGCAGATCGACGCCGCCCGCCGGGTCTGGCGCGAGGGCTTCATCGCCGAGGAGCTGGCGGACGCGGCGGCCCGGCCCGCCATGGACTCGTCCGGGGAGCGCCACGCCGGGACGCTCACCGGGGAGGATCTGGCCGGCTTCGAGGCCACGTACGAGGCTCCCGCCCGCCATACCTGGAACGGCTGGACCGTGTGCAAGGCGGGCCCCTGGAGCCAGGGCCCGGTATTCCTGCAGCAACTCGCCCTGCTGCCGGACGGACTCGGCGCGGACGACCTGGGCACGCCCGACCTTGTGCACACCTTGATCGAGGGCAGCAAGCTGGCCATGGCCGACCGCGAGGCGTGGTACGGGGACGCCGCCGACGTCCCGCTCGCGGAGCTGCTCGACCGTCCGTACAACGACGAGCGGCGGACGCTGATCGGCGAGCGGGCCTCGTACGAGCTGCGCCCGGGGCGGCCGGGGGGCCGGCAGCCGCGTCTGAGCAAACAGGCCCTGGCCGCCGTCGCCCGCTCGGCGTCGCACACGCCGGGGCCGGTGGCGGGGCCGGGGGGCGGGGAGCCGACGGTCGGCGGCGACGGCACGGTGCGCGGCGACACCTGCCATCTCGATGTCGTCGACCGCTGGGGCAACATGGTCGCCGCCACCCCCAGCGGCGGCTGGCTGCAGTCCAATCCCGTCATCCCCGCGCTGGGCTTTCCGCTCGGCACCCGCCTCCAGATGGCGTGGCTGGACCCCGGTCTGCCGAACTCCCTCACCCCCGGCCGCCGCCCGCGCACCACGCTCACCCCCTCCCTCGCCCTGCGCGACGACACCCCCGTCATGGCCTTCGGCACCCCGGGCGGCGACCAGCAGGACCAGTGGAGCGTCCACTTCCTCCTCGGTGTGGCGCTGCGCGGACCGGTGCGTTCCGGGCTCGATCTGCAGGGGGCCATCGACGCGCCCAACTGGCACCAGGAGAGCTTCCCCGGCTCCTTCCACCCACGCTCGATGGCGGCCGGGAGGGTGGTGGTCGAGTCCCGGATCGGGGAGGGCGTGATCTCCGGACTCCGGCGCCGGGGGCACGAGGTGGCGGTGGGCGCGGCGTGGTCGGAGGGGCGGCTGTGCGCGGTGGCGCGCGACCCGGAGACGGGTGTGCTGATGGCCGGCGCCAATCCGCGGGGGGCGCAGGGGTACGCGGTGGGGCGGTGACGGCCGCGTCCGCGGCGGGCCGGCGCGGCGCCGCCGCTCCTCGGCCCGTGCGTCCTCACCGCGCTGACGTGCCGTCATACGCTGTGCGAGCACGGGCGCGAAGAGCGTGCCGAGGACGCCGACGATGGCGGTGATCATGGCGGCTATGACGGCGGACACCCCGCCGAGCCCAGCGGCTGCCGCCGTGTGGCCCCCGGGCCCGGCCGAGCGCTTTCACGGCCGGAAACATGGGCACTAATGTGCTGCTTCATGGCAGCCTCGTCCTTGGATCCGCGCACCTACCGCGCCGACGATGTGCTCGCCCTCGCCCGGCTCTCCGCCCAGCGCGACGCGGTACGGGCCATTCTGGGCTGGCTCACCCGGCGTACCGGGGGGCTGGCCGTGCTGGCCGGAGGCGACGGTTCCGTACTGGCCGCGCCGGGCGGGACGGCCGGCCCCACCGCGACCTCCACCACCGCGACCGCCACCGCCGCCGCCGCTGCCACCGCCGCCACCGCCGCCACCGAACTGCACCGGCGCGGTGCGCCGTCCGCCGTGCTGGGCGGCGACGGGGCGCACCCCGTCCACCTCGTCGCCCTCGACACCGACACGGCGGCGTACCTCGCCGTCGTCGGGCCCGACGACCCGCGCTGCGGGGTGCTCCTCGCCGACGCCTCCCGCACCCTCGCCCTGTGCTGGCGGCTGGAGGAGGCCGAACGGGCGCGGCGCCGGATCGAGTCGGCCGAGGCGCACAGCCGGGAGGCGGTGCTGCATCTGCTGATGGTCGGCAGCGTGCCCGCCGCGCAGCGGATCGCCGGGGCGCTGCGCCCGGCGCTGCCCGCCGTGACGCGGGTGTATGTGATCGAGTGCCCGAGCCCCCGGCGGCGCGAGATAGCCGGCCGGATCGACCGTACGGTGCGGGGCCGGGCGTGGATCGTGCCGTGTCCGGTGCAGCCCCATCACCTCATCGCGCTCGTACCGACGCCCGACGAGGAGCCGGAGGGGCTCGATCTGCTGATCGCCCGTCAGGCGCCCGGGTGCCGGGTCGGGGTGAGCGCCGAGGTCGCACTGCGGGACACCCCGATCGGCTACGAGCAGGCGATCCACGCGCTGGCGGTGGCCCGTAACGCGCCCGAGCGGTGCGCGACCTTCGGCGGCGACGCCGATGTCACCGCGCTGGCCGGCCCCGAGGGGCACACCTGGGCGAGCGATCTGCTGGCGCCCTGTCTGCGGTACGCGCCGCCCCGCCGCGCCGACCCCGGCCCGCGGGAGCTGCTGGACACGCTCGGCTCATGGCTCAGCTTCGGCGGGGCGGCGAGCCGCCATCTGAAGATCCACCGCAATACGCTCGCCGCGCGCGTACGCCATATCGACGAGCTGCTCGGCGTCGACGTCAGCCACAGCCTGGCCGGGCAGTCGGCCGCCTGGCTCGCGCTGCGGCTGTACGCGGCGCCGCCACGCTCGACGTCACCGCACCCGGCGCCACCGCACCCGGCCCCACCGCACCCGGCGCCACCGGACCCGGCGCCACCGCACCCGGCACCGGGGGCGGCCGCGCCGCCGGGGCGCGCCGCCACGCTCGACGCCCTGCTGGCCACGCCCACCGCCGGGGTCTGGGCGCGGGCCCAGCTCCGCCCCCTGGAACAGGCCGGGCCGACGGCCGGCCCCGAGACCGTACGGGCCTGGCTGCGCGCCGACGCCCGGCTGTCCGCGGCCGCCGCCGCCCTCGGGATCTCGCTGCCGGGCGCGCGCAAGCGGCTGGTCAGGGCCGAGAACGCGCTGGGGCGGTCGCTGCTCGGCGCGCCGAGCGCCAAGTACGAGCTATGGCTGGCGATGCGGGCGCTGGGCTCGCTCTGAGCGGCTCGCGGGCTCACCGTTCGAAGGACAACCGCGCACCGCGATGACTGTGCACATCGTTCCTCGCCGCCCGCGCCGCCCCCGCCTAATGTCCTTGAACAAGCCACGGAAGACCCCGACCGCATGCGCCATGCGCCAACGCGCCTACGGGGACCCGGGGCCGGCCGCCGCGCGGCCACGGGGGTGCCGCGCGGCGGCCTCCCCTGGCCGTCCGGGCCTGGCCCCCCTGGGCCCGGACGGGCTCGCGACCGTCAGCCGATGACCTCGATCGCGCAGCGCGCCACCGTGCAGCGGCTCAGCCTGGCGTCACCGGTGATCAGCGGGGCCCGGTACGCCTCCGCCGCCGCGATGTACGCGGCGTCATAGCCCGAGACATTGCCCCGCAGCTCCCACATGCGTATGAGGAGCGGCTGGATGCCGATCACCTCGATCGACGCGCCGGTCAGTGCGGCCACGGCATCCTCGGCGCGGGTCCGACTGATCTTCCCTCCGAGAAGCCGACCGCGTACGGCGTGGAAGGTCTCGACGACGAGATGGCCGGGCGCCGCCCAGTGCGGGTCCTGGGCGAGGCGTGCGCGAGCCGCTTTCCCGGCGGCGGCGTCCCCCGTGAGCGCTTCGGTGAGCACGCTCACGTCCACAATGATCACGCGGTCGCCCCCGGCTCTCCCGTGTCGAGCCCGAGCTGTGCGTCGCGCTCGGCACGGGCGGCGTCGAGCTCACGCACCGTCTCGCTCATGGCGCTCTCGACACCGTCCGCGCGGCCCTCGAACCGCTGCAACAGCGCGATGTTGCCCGCCCGCTCAGCCTCACTTTTCACCAGCTCCAGAAGATAGCCCTGGAGGGACTGACCGAGCTGCCGCGCCCGGTCGGCCAGTATGTCGCGAACCTCGTCCGGCACATCCCGAATCTGCAAAGCCACCATGCATGCATTTTCCATGCACGGTGCCTCCACAGGCAAGCGGTTTCAGCGGCCCGGCCCGCTCACGACCCCAGAATCGTGGTCAGGAACTCCCCCGTCCACGCCAGCAGCTCCCGCCCCACCAGCGGCTTTCCACCGATGCGGGCCGTCGCGGGCCTCGGCACCAGGACCTGCTTCGAGGCCGGCTTGATCACCGAACCCTGGTAGAGCCGCTTGAGCCGCAGCTCCTGGGACTCGCGCAGCTCCACCGGGCTGAACCGGATGTTCGAGCCCTGAAGGGTGATGTCGGTGACCCCGCAGGCCCGCGCGAGCAGCCGCAGGCCCGCGACGAGCAGCAGGTTCTCCACCGGTTCCGGCAGCTTGCCGTAGCGGTCGGTGAGCTCCTCGCGGACGGCGCGGATGTCGTCCTCGCTCGCGGCGGCGGCGATGGCCCGGTACGCCTGGAGGCGCAGGCGCTCGCCGGGGGCATAGTCGTGCGGGACATGCGCGTCGACCGGGAGCTCGATCTTGACCTCCGGGGGCGCCTCCTCGACCTCGCCGTCGCCCGCCTCCAGCATGGCGCGGTAGTCGGCGACGGCCTCGCCGACCATGCGCATGTACAGGTCGAAGCCGACGCCCGCGATATGGCCGGACTGCTCGCCGCCGAGCAGATTGCCCGCGCCACGGATCTCCAGGTCCTTCATCGCGACGTACATGCCCGCGCCCATCTCGGTGTGCTGGGCGATGGTGGCCAGCCGCTCATGGGCGGTCTCCGTCAGCGGCTTCTCGGGCGGGTACAGGAAGTACGCGTAGCCGCGCTCGCGGCCCCGGCCGACCCGGCCGCGCAGCTGGTGGAGCTGGGAGAGGCCGAAGTTGTCGCCGCGCTCGACGATCAGGGTGTTGGCATTGGAGATGTCGATGCCGGACTCGACGATGGTCGTGGAGACCAGGACGTCGAACTTCTTCTCCCAGAAGTCGACCACGACCTGCTCCAGGGCGACCTCCGACATCTGGCCGTGGGCGGTGGCGATCCGCGCCTCGGGGACGATCTCGCGGAGCCGGGCCGCGGCCCGGTCGATGGACTCGACCCGGTTGTGGATGTAGAAGACCTGGCCCTCGCGGAGCAGCTCACGCCGGATGGCCGCGCCGATCTGCTTCTGCTCGTACGGACCGACGAAGGTCAGCACCGGATGGCGCTCCTCCGGCGGGGTGGTGATCGTCGACATCTCGCGGATGCCGGTGACCGCCATCTCCAGGGTGCGCGGGATGGGCGTGGCGGACATGGTCAGCACGTCCACGTTGGCGCGCAGCTTCTTCAACTGCTCCTTGTGCTCGACGCCGAAGCGCTGCTCCTCGTCGACGATGACCAGGCCCAGATCCTTGAACTTGGTTTCGGAGGAGAAGAGCCGGTGCGTGCCGATGACGATGTCGACCGAGCCCTCCCGCAGCCCCTCCAGGACCGCCTTCGCCTCGGTGTCCGTCTGGAAGCGGGAGAGCGCCTTGACGACGACGGGGAACTGGCCGTACCGCTCGCCGAAGGTGCCGAAGTGCTGCTGGACGAGGAGCGTGGTGGGCACGAGGACGGCGACCTGCTTGCCGTCCTGGACCGCCTTGAAGGCGGCGCGCACCGCGATCTCGGTCTTGCCGTAGCCGACGTCGCCGCAGATCAGCCGGTCCATCGGAACCGACTTCTCCATGTCCTCCTTGACCTCGCTGATCGTGGTGAGCTGATCGGGGGTCTCCACGTAGGGGAAGGCGTCCTCCAGCTCGCGCTGCCAGGGGGTGTCCGCGCCGAAGGCGTAGCCCGGCGCCGCCATCCGGGCCGAGTAGAGCTTGATCAGATCGGCCGCGATCTCCTTCACGGCCTTCTTGGCGCGCGCCTTGGTCTTGGTCCAGTCGGCGCCGCCGAGCCGGTGCAGGGTCGGGGCCTCGCCGCCCACGTACTTGGTGACCTGCTCCAGCTGGTCGGTCGGCACGAAGAGCCGGTCACCGGGCTGGCCGCGCTTGGCCGGGGCGTACTCGACCACCAGATACTCACGGGTCGCACCCTGGACGGTGCGCTGCACCATCTCGATATAGCGGCCCACACCGTGCTGCTCATGGACGATGAAGTCGCCCGCCTCAAGGGTGAGCGGGTCGATGGTCTTACGGCGGCGCGCGGGCATCCGGGCCCCGTCCTTGCCCGCCGCCTTCTGCCCGGACAGATCGGTCTCCGTGAGCACCGCGAGCTTGAGACCGGGGTCGATGAAGCCGTAGTCGATCGAGCCGCAGGCGACGTGCACGACGGACGGCTTGATCTCGGTGAGATCCGGGTCGAGCCGCGCCGCGATCCCCTCGCTGCCGAGCACCTCGACGGTGCGGGACGCCGGGCCGTGGCCCTCGGTCACGTACACCGTCCGCCAGCCGTCGGCGAGCCAGCCCTTGGTGTCGGCGAGGGCACGGGCCGTGTCGCCCCGGTAGGTCTCGGGGGCCTGCATGCCGAGCTTGAGGGTGTCGGCGTCCAGCTCCTCGTCGGCGGCGAAGGGGCTGACCGACCACCACATCATGCCGAGCTCGCGCGCACGGTCCCGGACGTCCGCGATGCCCCACAGCGAGGCCGCGCCGATGTCGATCGGGGCCTCGCCGCCCCCGGCCGTGGCCGCCCAGGACGCCTGCAGGAACTCCTGCGAGGTGGCGACGAGGTCCGCCGCCCGGCTCCGCACCCGCTCCGGGTCGCAGACGACCGCCATGCTCCCCGCCGGGAGGACGTCCACCAGCAGCTCCATGTCGTCGACGAGCACGGGCGCCAGGGACTCCATGCCCTCGACCGCGATCCCCTCGGCGATCTTGCCGAGCAGCTCGCCCAGCTCCGGATGGGCTTCGGCGAGGGCGGCGGCCCGCCCCCGCACGTCCTCGGTCAGCAGCAGCTCACGGCAGGGCGGGGCCCACAGCCCGTGCTCGGCGACCTCCAAAGAGCGCTGGTCGGCGACCTTGAAGTAGCGGATCTCCTCGACGTCGTCGCCCCAGAACTCGATCCGGAGCGGATGCTCCTCGGTCGGCGGGAAAACGTCCAGGATGCCGCCGCGCACGGCGAACTCGCCGCGCTTCTCGACCAGCTCGACCCGGGAGTACGCGGCGGCAGCGAGCCCGTCGACGATCTCCTCCAGATCGGCGGTCTGCCCGGCCCGCAGGCTCATCGGCTCCAGATCCCCGAGCCCCTTGACCTGCGGCTGCAGTACGGAGCGTACGGGCGCGACCACGACGGAGACCGGGCCCGCCGCCGGGTCGTCCTTGCTCGGGTGCGCCAGCCGGCGCAGCACGGCGAGCCGGCGGCCGACCGTGTCCGAGCGCGGGGACAGCCGCTCATGCGGCAGCGTCTCCCACGAGGGGTACTCCACGACGCCGTCCGGCGGGAGCAGCGAGCGCAGCGCGGCGGCCAGATCCTCGGCCTCCCGGCCGGTGGCGGTCACGGCGAGGACGGTGCGGCCGGCGGAGCGCGCCAGCGCGGCGATGGCGAAGGGGCGGGCGGCCGGCGGGCCGACCAGGTCGACGTGGTGACGCTTGCCGTCGGCGGCGCCGCGCACCGCCTCGGCGAGCGCGGGGTCCCGTACGACGACGTCGAGCAGACCGGTGAGGCTCATAAAGGGGTATTCCATCCCGGAGGCGGACAACGCGAATGACCCGACACGTCACACGGGCCGGGGGTCTTCCAGGGTACGGCCACCCGCCGACAACGGTCGCCGAGTACCGCGAGGACCCCCGTGGGCGGGCACCGGCGGGGCCAGGCCGTCGAGGACCTGCTGCTGCACCATCGACATGGCGTGCATGTTCCTGGCCACGGATTCCAACGACGCCTGTACGGAGTCGCGCAGGATC
>NZ_JBEXFG010000044.1:0-57808 GCF_040606675.1 Streptomyces sp. NPDC005393
TCTGGCACAACGACAAGGAAGGGCAACCCATCAAGCGGTCACTGATCGCCTACGATCACTAACCGCGACGGCACCCCTTGGACTCATTCATCTAGTCGTACGGAGCTCGCCCCGGATCTCACGGCGCTTCCGGTCCCGGTGCTCACCGACACGGACGCGGGCCCCTATCTGACGCTCGGCGCGGTCCTGGCGACCGATCCGGAGACCGGGGTGCGCAACCTCTCGATCCACCGGTTGTGCGTGCAGGGCCCCGACCTGCTGTCCATCTGGATGGTGCCGGGCCGGGACCTGGAGGCCGCCCACCAGGCGGCACAGCGCCTTGGCCGGCCGCTAACGGTCGCAATCCACCTGGGCCTGGCCCCTGCCGTCCTGCTCTCTTCCTGCTGCCCGGCCTCACTGGTTCCGCGGGGAGTCGACGAACTGGCGGTGGCGGGCGCGCTGGGCGGCACGCCGGTGGAGCTGACGTCCTGCCGGACGGTCGACGCGGAGTGCATCGCGCACGCCGAGTACGTCCTGGAAGGCGAGCTACTGCCCGGCCTGGCCCCGGAGAACCCCCAGGGCCCAGCCGCGACACCGGAGTTCCTCGGCTACCAGGGCCGGGCGCACCCCGCACTGCCAACTGTCCGGATCACCGGGATCACAGCACGCGAGGGAGCGATTCTGCAGACCGTCTCGGGCCCAGGGCACGAGCAGTCAGTGCTGCTCGGCTTCGGAATGGAGGCAGCGGTGCTCAGCCGACTGCGGCGGCAGGGCGCGCCGGTCACGGCGGTGCACTGCCACACGGCGGGCGGCGGCCAGCTCATGGTCGTCATCCAGTGGCAGGCCAAGCGGTCGGCCGCCGACGACGAGGCGGTGCGCAAGGCCGCGGAATCGGTCCTGGAGGAGTTCCGAATGGCCAAACTGGTCGTCTCGGTGGACGAGGACGTCGACCTGGAGTCGGACGCGGACCTGTGGTGGGCGATGACCACACGGCTGCAGGCGGACCGGGACGTCTCGGTCCTGCCGGACAGGGAGGGCTTCCCCCTGGACCCGACGCAGTCCACCGCGTACTCGGACGCCCTGTCCGCCGACGGCCGCACGGCCAAGGCCCACTTCGACTGCACCGTGCCCCACGCCCACCTCGCCCGCTTCCACCGCCCGCGCTTCACGGAGCCGGAACCAGACCGGCCGCCTCCCGCACCGCAGCGGCCAGCAGGGCGACCCCCTCGGTGATACGGGGGACGGGCAGGGCGGCGTACCCCATCAGGAACGACGGCTCGGTCGGCGGGTCCTGGACGAAGTAGCCGGACGCGGGGTACATCCGAACCCCGCGCGCGGCCGCCAGGCGCGCGATCTTGTCCTCCGGGACGCCGCGCGCCCCGATGAGGGTGACCAGGACGTGCAGGCCCGCCGCCTCGCCGGAGATACGCACCTCGGCGCCGAAGTGCTCGTACAACGCCTCCAGGAGGCGGGTTCGGCGCTGACGGTACAGGCGCGTCATACGGCTGATGTGGCGGGCGTACGCACCGGTGGAGATGAAGTCGGCGAGTGCCTCCTGGGCAACGGTGGGCGTCAGCCTGTCGGTGATCCACTTGATGCCGAGGAAGGGCCGCATGAGGTGCGGCGGCAGCACCGCGTAGCCGATCCGCAGGGCGGGGAAGAGCGTCTTGCTGAAACTGCCCACGTAGACGACTGTGTCCCGATGCCGCTCGGCGGCCAGCGCGGGCAGCCGCTCGTCGGAGAATGTGAACTCGTTGTGGTAGTCGTCCTCAAGGACCGTCGCCCCGTGTGCGTACGCCCACTCAAGGAGCCCGCGCCGCCGCCCCTCGGACATGATGAACCCGGTCGGGAACTGGTGCGACTGCGTCACATATACCAGCTTCACCCGCCTCGGATCGTGCCCCCGGGCCCGCACACAGGCGTCGATGTCCGCCACCCGCAGCCCCTCCTCGTCCACGGGGACGGGCACCACGGCGGCCTCGGAGCAGCCGAAGACCTGGCGCAGCACGGTGTGGCTGGGGTCCTCGATCACCACCACGTCACCCGACCCGACCAGCATCCGGACGAGGATGTCCAAGGCCTGAGTGGCACCGCCGGTGACCATGATGTGGTCGGGGGACGCGTCGAGGGCTCGGCTCTGCCGGACGAGAGCGGCGATCTCCATACGCAGGGTCAGCGATCCCTCGGCCGGCCGTAGCCGAGCGCGGCGATGTCGGCGCGCCCGTACGCGTCGTGCATGGACTGCCGCCAGCGGGCCACGGGGAAGTCCGCGAGCGCCGGGGTGCCGTGCCGGAAGTCGAGCGCGGTGCCCGGGTGGTGGGTGGGCGGCGGCTCCCAAGGCTGCCACAGCGCGTTGCCGCCATCGGTCGCCCTGGGCGGCTGCGGGGCAAGCGCCGGGGGCGCCATGTGAGGGGCACGTGGCGGAGCGGCGCCACCCACAAGACCAGCGACCTTGGTACCCGAGCCGCGCCGTGCAGTGAGGATGCCATGGGCGCGCAGAAGCTCGTAGGCGCGGGTGATGACGGTCCTGGACACATTGAGCTGCTGGGCGAGTTCGCGGGACGCGGGCACGGGGTCACCCGGCCGCAGCTGCCCCCACCGGACCAGGGCCGTGACCTGGTCGCACACCTGCTGCTGCAGCGGTGTGCCGCCGTCCCGGTCCAGGACGATGAGCAACTCCGATGACCCCACGTCCCCCTCCGTTTCCCCTACCTAGGCCGAGTCTGCCATGGCGGCGGATCCGCTCCGCGGGGCTCCGGCGATCACGCGACGTTCGGCGGCTGCTCCGCCGCGCGTGGGCGACTCAGTTGGGATCACCGCCGAGTCGCGTCCAGGCTTTCGCCGATACGCCTTGGCCGTCCCGAGTCCAAGGTGCAGCAACTGATCGAGGGCTAATGGGTGTGCGTGGCCTTGGTCTTTGGCGCCCATTGCATACCGATCGCGTCGAGGGCAGCAATGCGGTCGGCGGTGAGGTGTTCCCTGCGGCGGCGGGCGTTGTTGATCCATTGGCCCAGGCGCACTGGGTCGCCGTCCAGGTCTTCGATGTGCCGCTGGGGAACGTTGAGGTGTCCTTCGCGGGCGTGGAAGGCACTGGCTGCGGCCAGCGCGCGCTGGAAGGCACGCTCACGGGCCGGTGACCTGCGGGGGGTCGTGGGCTGGGGCCAGTGGCCTGCTGGGGTGTGGAGGACAAGGCCCACCCCGGCCAGGAGGCGTCGTTGTTCGGGGTGGAGCCGTTCGGGGTGGGTGCGTTGGGTGTGGAGCCACTCCCCCAGGCGTTGTCCGTCGTCGGTGGTGTGGTGGCGGGGCAGGTCGAGGGTGTGGCCGGCTTCGGTGTGGCGGCGGGCTGCGTGGTAGTGGCGTTGCCAGGTCAGTGGCCAGGGCGGGTTCCACCAAGGGTCGAGGACGGTGAGCGCTGCGGTACGGGCGGGGGTGTGGTGGTCGGCGCGGGTGCGTTGGGTGGCGAGCCAGCGGCCGAGGGGGAAGTCGTCGTGTCGTTCGTCGACGGGAACGGCGAGGTGTCCGTGGAGAGCGGCCCAGGCGTGGGCGTGGGCGAGGCCGCGGTCCCAGGCTTGTTGGTGTGGGTCCCAGATGATGCCGAGGCGTTCGAGCGCTGCGGTGCGGGCGGGGTCGAGGGCGCCGGTGGTGTGTAGGTGGCGTTGCCAGGTGAGCCAGGTGCCCAGGGGGTAGCGGGCGTCGTCTTCGAAGGTTTGGGGGACGTCGAGGTGGTGGTGGGTGCGGTGGTAGCGGCGGGCGGCGGTCAGGCCGCGGCGCCATTCGGCGCTCTTGGGGGCCAGGACGCGCAGGGTGAGGGCGAGGGCGACTTCTTCTTCTTGTGTGGGGCGGTCGAAGCGCAGCCAGGCGCCCGGGTCGTCGGAGGTGAGGGTGGGGCGGTTGGTGCGGGGGTCGGCGAGGCGTGCGGTGAGGCGTTCGTCGTGGGCGCGTAGGGCTTGGACGGTGCGCCATAGGGGGGTGTAGGCGTCGGCGCCCAGGAGGTCGTCGGGGTCTTCGTCGGGGGTGAGGTAGACGGGGACGATGAGGGTGGCTTTTTTGCCGGCGCCGGGTGGTTGGCGCAGGGCGCGGCCGACGGCTTGGACGGTGTCGATGGGGCTGTTCTTGGGGTCGGCGAAGACGACGGCGTCGATGGTGGGGACGTCGATGCCTTCGCCCAGGACGCGGGCGTTGGCCAGGACGGCGGGGGTGTGGCTGTCGGTGTGCTGGGCGAATTCCAGCAGGACGCGGCGGCGGATGCGGGGTGGGTGGGTGCCGCTGATCCAGTTCGACCACAGGCCGGCGGGCTGGAGGTGGGCGGGGAGGGATGCGGCGGTGTCGGTGAGTGTGGTGGCGAACGCGCGGGCGTCGGCGACGCGGTGGTGGAAGGTCAGGACGCGGCGCAGCTGGTGGTCGTGGATGGCGCGTAGGACGGCGACTTGGCGGCCGGCTAGGCGCAGGCCGTCGGCTCCGGCGCCGGGGCCGGTGGCGAGCCAGTCCCGCAGGGTGGTGTTGTCGATGACGGGGACGAGGATCTGGTAGTCGGCGAGGAGGCCGAGGTCGATGGCGTCGGAGAGGGTAAGGCGGTAGGCGACGGGCCCGAAGAGCGTCTCGTCGTCCATGGAGGCCACGGGATCGTCGCTGCGGTCGGCCTCGGGGTCCCAGATGCGGGGGGTGGCGGTGAGGTAGAGGCGCCGCGCGGCAGGGACCTGATCGTCGTGGTGGATGGCGGCCCAGGCTTTGCCGAGGCGGCCGGCGGTGCGGTGGGCCTCGTCGACGACCACCAGGTCCCATGGCGGGAGCTGGTGGCTTTGGTGTGCGGTCAGGAGGGTGGGCAGGGAGGCGTAGGTGGCGTAGACGGTGACCGGGCCACTGTGGGTGGTGAGTTCTGCCAGTTCGGCGGGCTTGGTGGTCATCGGGATGTCACCGGCTGGCTGGTGGTCCATGGCTTGGCGGGCTGAGCAGACGGCGATCGCCGGGCCTTTGCGTCCGGCCACGTGCCAGGACCGCACCGTCTGGGAGAGCAGGTCCAAGGTCGGTACCAGCACCAGAACCCTGCCGCGGGCGGCGAGGCGCGCGGCGGTGCGCGCGGCGATCAGGGTTTTGCCGGTGCCGCAGGCGGCCACCACACTCGCCCGGGCATGGGCGCGCAGCGTCTTCGTGGCCGCGGTGACGGCTTCGGCCTGGTGGGGCCTCAGTTCGAGGTCGGTGAGGGCCATGGTGTGCGCCGCTCCGATGCTGAGCTGGGCGGGTGGGGGCGGTGGCATTGTTGCACCGCACCTTGGGGGTTATTCGGCTGCTTCGGTAATGAGGGCCAGGGTGGAGCCGCTGGCGGCCTTGCGGACGTGGAGCCGGTGGGTGACGCGGCGGCGCAGTTCGGGGACGTGGCTGATCAGTCCGACGGTGCGGTCGTGGGCGCGCAGGGAGTCCAGTACGTCGAGGACGTGGTGGAGGGTGTCTTCGTCCAGGGTGCCGAAGCCTTCGTCGATGAAGAGGGTGTCCAGGGCGCGGCCGCCTGCCTCGTGGGTAACGACGTCGGCGAGGCCGAGGGCGAGGGAGAGGGAGGCGAAGAAGGATTCGCCGCCGGAGAGGGTGTCGGTGTCGCGGTCGCGGCCGGTCCAGGCGTCGGTGATCTTGAGGCCGAGGCCGGAGCGTCCACCGCGGGCAGCCCGGTGGTCACTGTGGGAGAGGGCGTAGCGGTGGTCGGACATAAGGGTCAGGCGGGTGTTGGCGGCGGCGACGACTTGTTCGAGTCTTGCGGCCAGGACGTATGCCTCTAGTTCCATGCGGTCGTTGTTGCTGGGTGAGGTGCCGTGGATGAGTTCTTGGAGGTGGTGCACCGTGTCGTAGGCGCCCTGGAGGGGTTCCAGGCGCTGGATGCGGGTGTCGAGTTCTGTGGTGAGGTGGGTGAGGTTGTCACTGCAGGTCCGGGAGCCTGTGGCGGCGGCGACGGCCTGGGTGTGCTGCTCGGCGGCGGTTTCGCGCAGGGCGAGGGCAGCCTCGAGGTCGGCGGGTGGCTGGGCTGCGGCCTGCACGAGCTCGGGTTTATCCAGGACGGCGGTGTGCGCTGCGCGCTGGTGGCTCCATTGCTTGATCTCTTCTTCGACGGCGTGGGCCGCGTCGTCGTCGAGCAGTGCCTGCTCGACGGCTTGGAGGGTGTCGAAGCCCTGGGCTTGGGCAGCGGTGGCGGCGTGGGCGAGGCGTTCGTCGCGTTCAAGGGCGGTGCGGGTGGTGATGGAGGCGGCTTCGCTTGCGGTCTTGAGCTGGTCGGCGCTTTGGGTGAGTTCGGTGACGCGGGCGGCTACCGAGGGGGCGTCCTCACGTGCCGCGTCGAGCTTGGTGGTGAGGTCCTTCAGCCGTGCAGCGGCGTGATCGTAGTCCGCGTTGAGCGCCGAGAGCTGTTCGCCGGCTGTGGTGTCCTTGCGGGTCATCTCGGCGTGTTCGCGCTCCAGGGCGGCGAGTTCTTCGGACGCTGTGCCGAAGTCGGCGGCCTGCCCCAGGGCTTGTGCCAGTTCCTCCTCGAGGGTGCGGCACTGGGCCTGGATGTGTGCCAGTGGGAAGTCGCCCGCCTCTCCGGCTGCTGACGCTGCTCGTTCACGGGCCTGCTGCAGCGTGGCGCTCACGGCCTGCTCATCCTGCTGGGCCTTAAGGTGTCGGGTTTCGGCATCCTGCTCGTCGGCCCGGTCCGGCTGGCCGGGATGCGGGGCGGCCGGTGCGGGGTGGGTGCAGGATCCGCAGACCGGGCACGGAGCACCGTCTTCGAGGCCGGCGGCGAGCTCGGCCGCCATGCCTTCGGTGCGCTGGCGCCGGATGTCGATGTAGGCCGCGGCGGCCGCGGCGGTGAAGGCGCTGGCGGTGGCCAGGTGCTGCTCGGCCTCGGTCACTGCGGCGAGATGGGTGTCGCGCTGTTCGGCTGCGGTCACGCGCCGGCGTACGTCTTCGAGGGTGGTTGCGTGGTGGCGGCTGTCGGCTTCGGCGCTGCGGGCGGCGTCCATGCGGCCGGTGAGGACCGTGCGGCGGGCGGGCGCCTGCTCGAGCCAGGTGCGGGCCTCGCGCTGCTCGGCGGCGGATTCCACACGCTCGGCGTCGAGACGTTCGAGGTCAGTGGCGAGCTGCTGAACAGTTGCTTCTTCCGGTAGCAGCGCTTCGGCGACGGCGGCCTGGGCGCGCAGCTGCTGTTCGGCAGCGGTGAGTTGATCGGCCGTGGCCGTGGCATGGCCGGAGGCCAGGTGGCTGCGGGCGTCGGCCTCGTGGAGGGCGGCGCGGTCGTGCTCGGTGCTGGCGGTGTTCGCCGCGTGGACGAAGGCGGCGAGTTTGCCGGCTCGGCGGGCCTGCGTGAGCTGATTGTTCAGTTCCTGCTGTCGGGGCGCCTGCTGCTGGAGCAGGTCGAGCTGTTCTTGGGCGTTGCGGTGCTCGGTTTGCTGCTGGTGGAGTGCGCGGACGGTGAGTTCGAGAGCCTGCTGGGTGCTCAGGTCAGCGGCTGTCCTCGTTGCCTGCGCGGTCTTTTCCTCCAGGTCCGATGCTGCGGCGTGCGCCAGGGCAGTGGCCCAGGTGCGGGTAGGCCCGGTCAGGGTGTGCGCATCGTCGCTGGTGGGGGCTGGGTGTTCGTGGTCGAGGTCGCCCGCGGCCTGGTGGATGCGCTCGATCAGGCTGGTCACCTCGCTGCGGGCAGCTGTGAGTGCCTTCTGCACCTCCCGGCTGTGCTCCAGGAGCCAGCGGTCGATGTCGGCGAAGCGGCCGGTGCGGAAGAGCTTTCCCAGAAGCTCTCTGCGCTCGGGGGCCTTGGCGCGTAAGAACTGGGTGAACTGGTTCTGCGGCAGGAGAACGACTTGGCAGAACTGGTCGCGGCTCATGCCCAGCAACGTGAGGATCGCGTCGCCGGCCTCTTGGTGGGACTTGCTGGATGCCTCCCACCGTCCCTGCCCCGAGGCGTCGTGCCTCCACTCGCGCAGGGTGGTTAGCGCGCTCTGGAGGGTGGCTCCTGTTCCACGGGCCTTGGGCCTGGTCTGCTGCGGGGTTCGGGTGATCTCCAGGCGGCGGCCGCCAAGGGTGGCCTCCAGGGTCACCTGGGTGAGCAGGTGCGAGGGGGCGTGGTCGCTGCGCAGCAACAGATCCCGGTCGCCGGGGGGTTTGCCGTACAGGGCGTAGCAGATGGCGGCGAAGACTGTGCTCTTGCCGGCGCCGGTATCGCCGTGGAGGAGGAAGAGGCCGTCGGTGCACAGGGAGTCGAAGTCGACGGTGTGGGTTCCTGCGAAGGGGCCGAATGCCTGCAGGGTCAGGCTGTGCAGGCGCATTTAGACGGTCACCTCTTGTGTGGCGTGGATGCGGGAAACTTCGACGGCCTGGCGCAGCAGGTCGTGCTCGGTGGGGGTGGGGTCGGTGCCGCGGACTTTTTTGACGAAGTCGCAGGCGATCTCGAGGTCGGTGCGGCCCTCGAGGCGCTGGGTGTAGGTGGGTCTGTCCGCCGGCTCGGCTGTGTCTGGGCGTTTGTGCAGGAGCTGCATGGTGTGCGGGAAACGGCGCCGCAGTTGGGCCATGGGCTCGTACGGAAGGGCGGGGTCGGTGAGGGTGACCTGCAGCCAGGATCCGGTCAGGTGCTCGTGGGCGGGGTTGGTGAGCAGGTCCTGGAAGGGGCCCTTCAGGCAGGCGAGGGGGCGTGGCACGGGGGTGGGTATGCAGGTGGGGGTGACGGTTGAGTCGCCGTGCAGGTCGACCACGGTGAGGGTCTTGGTGTGGTCGGCTTCGGAGAAGGAGTACGCCAGGGGTGATCCGCTGTAATGGATGCGGTCGCCGATGGTCTGGGCTCCGTGGAGGTGGCCGAGCGCGACGTAGTCGATGCCGCCGAAGGCGCTCGCGGAGACGTAGTCGATGCCGCCGACGGTGATGTCGCGCTCGCTGGTGCAGGGCTTGGCGTTGGCCACGAAGGCGTGGGCCAGGACGACGGAGCGCGTCCCGGTCGGGTAGGTGGCGAGGTCAGCGCGGATGCGGTCCAGTGCCGCGGTGAGCACCGCCTGGTGGCTCCTGTCTGCCTCGAGTTCGTCGCGGGTCAGCGAGGGCTCCAGGTAGGGAATGCCGTAGATGGCGACAGTGCCGTGCTCGTCGTCCAGCAGAACCGGAGTGGTGCAGGCAGTGACCGGGTCGGTGCGCAGGTGGACACCGGCGCGGGCAAGGAGCCGTGAACCGACTCCGAGCCGGTGAGCGGAATCGTGGTTGCCGCTGATCATGATGATCGGCAGGCGGAGATCAGCCAACTGGTTCAGGGCGTCGTTGAACAGCCGCACTGCGTCCAGGCTGGGGATCGCGCGGTCGTAGATGTCTCCTGCCACCAAGATCGCGTCGACCTGCTGATCGCGTGCGGTGTCGTGCACATGGGTGAGGAAGGCGCGCTGGGCATCGATCAAGTCTGCCTCGTGGAACCGGCGGCCCAGGTGCCAGTCCGAAGTGTGCAGGAACCTCATAAGCACAGACCGTAATCATCCGTGCAGGTGTTACGGATGGTTTTCCGGATAAACGGATTCCTCCACGCGGGTATGGCAGCAGGTGAGGGAAGGTTTCTCCTCTTGGGCGGCAGCCCCTACGGCGGCGGAGCGGTACCAGGCGATTGTCAGTGGCAGGAGGGAAGATGAGCAGTGGGGGAAGGGAGAAGGACATGTCATCACCGCGTTCTGCTCAGCCCGTGCGTGAGCTGGCGCCTGGCGGCTGCCGGTGGTGCGGCATCGAAGCGCGCGGGCATGCCCGGCAGTGGGTTCCGGAGGCAGGCTGGCATGCGTGGACGGCGCCCACGGCCGAGCAACGCAAGGAACGCATGCGCGAGCGGCGACGGAGCCGCCGGGGCACAGGTCAGTGAGCCAGCTTCTGCAGCTGCTGGAAAACGTCCCGTAGTTGCTGCGGTACGTCCTGCGGCCTGTGGAGCGTGGTGGTGAGGCCGTAGACCATGGCGGGTTTGCCGCCGGGGCTCCGCTCCCCCGCTTCGCTCTTGATCATGCGCAGGATGTTCTCGCTGAACTTCTTGCCGCCGCGGTGGGCCTCGAAGTCGTCGGCACTCCAGGTTTGTGGAGCGGGGCGGGGCCAGAGTTTGTCGGCTGCCGTGGCCCACTGTTCGTTGGTGAAGAGTTCTTCCAGTTCATTGCGCCCCTGGGCCTCGCCGACGTAGGAGACCTGGGTTGCGAGGTCGAGGCCGGCTCGGCGCAGTCTCTCGTCTTTGAGGAGTTTGTTGTTGCGGCTGTCGGCGTCGATCATGAGCATGACGGTGCGCTGGTGTTTGACGAGGTAGCGGGCGAGGTGCAGCGCCCCCTCGTTGTTGTCGCAGGCCCACAGGGCGATGCCGGCCGCTTGCAGGGACAGGTTCTGGGAGAGGCGGAACAGCAGGGGGATGCTCTGCTGCTCGGTTTCTCCTTCCACGGCGAGGAAGCAGCGTTGGTGGAGCAGGACGGAGTTGCGCAGTCCCAGGGCTGCGGCGATCTGTCCGAGGTGGAAGTCGATGCCGTCGTGGCAGTCGTCGATGAGGCGTTCGACGACGGTACGGCCACGGTCGTTGAGCTTGAGATGGACGACGTCGGCGATGTCGACACCGTCGATGAGATTCATGGAATGGGTGGCCACCATGACGCTGACGTGCGGCAGGGCGCACTGCTTGCGGATGATGTCCATGACAGTGCGCTGGTGCCGGTAGTCGAGGTGGGTGTCGGGCTCGTCGTAGACGACGATCGTCTGGGTCGGTTCCTCGCCGTCAGGCTCGCCCGCGGCCGCCAGCTCAGCGTCTTCCAGGAGATTGCTGGTCCATTCCCATACCGCGAGCGCGATACGGCGGGTACTGCCCTGGCCGGAGCGAGTCAGGTCGACGGGTTCGCCGTCGGCCCGGGAGACCTCCAGCGGTGCCCTCTTGAAACCGCCCTTGAAGGAAACTTCAGGTCTGACCTGGACACCGACGAACTCGTCACAGTGCCGGCGGATGTGCTGGCACAGCGAGTCTGCTTCCTTCTCCAGGCGCTGGGTGATCTCCGCTTCGATCCGCCGCACCTGCTTCTGGAGAGTCTCGTCCTCGAGATGGGTTTCGTAGCAGCTGCTCAGTGCGGTGCGCACGGCGTCATCAGGGCTCTCGTCCTTACCCCCGAACAGCAGGAGGCGGGGCAGACGGGCCTCGAGCTGCTTGGGCAGCGGCTGCCACCGCTCGACCTGGGGTGCGCTGCGGGCGTAGGCCGCCACGGCAGCGAGCAAGTCATCTTTGAGCGGGCTGGCCGGGGAGAGTCCGAACTCCGCGACGAGGTCGGCAAGCGGCTGCTTCAGCAGCCGGTCCAGGCCGCGCAGACGGCTGTCGGCAGGCTGCCGACCGTAGTACTCCCAGCAGGGCGTTTCTCCCGCTCGTGCGATGCGGCGGATCCTGGCCGGGGCGGGAAGATCTCCCAAAGCGCGTTCTGCCGCATCGAGGGTGAAGGTGCCCTCTACCCACGTTTCCTCGCAGCGGCGGCCGACGGATCCGTCGCCCTGCAGGTAGGTGCGGTCCTCGTCCGTGAGGCGGTGGGCGCCGAGGAGGAAGGAAAGGGCCGTCAGAACGGCGCTTTTCCCTCCGTCGTTACGTCCGGCGAGGATGGTCGGGCAGCTGACGGGAATGCCAGCCACCTGTGTCAGCGAGCGGAATCCGGAGGCAGAGAAGCTGTCGAGGTGCACTGTTCAAGCTGCTCCGTATCTCTCTGTCACCCCCGATACGGGAGTGGGGCATGTGCGAGCGAAGAGGCTTGTGTTCCTCAGCGCGGAGAACGTCATCCTAGAGCCCGCAGCTCAACTGCCCGCCCGTTTCGGCGTGTTCGGCGCCGATCTCGCCCCGGGCAGTATCAAGGTCATGCAGCGGGCGCACGCGGGGGGAACTGCACGGAGGGCGGACGCTGCTGGGTGCGCACCGCTGCCTCCGGAGCGGCCAGCGGGACCGGCACCCACCAGGACGCCTAGTCTCGTTCCCCTTCCAGACAGCCCTCGCCGTGAACACAGGTCAGCGACGCTCTTCCGTGCCTGAACAGCCGGGAGTGAACTGCCCCGGCAGAGCGTCAAGCCACCGCGTCGGGCGACGCCCACGTGACACCACAGGACTGCGGCTCGCAGACATGCGCCACCAACGCCGGGAGTGAAGGGAGAACGCAGCACAGCGTGTGACGGGCGTGGGCACCCGCGGCCGCCGGAGCGAGGACCAGGCAGATCACTGGGTCAGGGCGAGTTGGGAAGTCATGCGGCCTGTTCCGCCTGTTCCGCGATGATGCTCCCGAACACGTCGTCGAAGCGGTGGGCTCGACGGGTACTGATCAGGTAGTAAGAGCCGCTGGAGTGGCGGGACGCGTTCGAGGGGTAGTGCATGACCTCTACTGGCGTAAGGACCGTCAGGTCGCCGAACACGTAGTACAGGGGAACTGGTGCGTACATGCCCAGGAACTGAAGTCCCGCAAGGAGGCACTTGCGGGATATGGCGTAGCGACTGGTCATGGTGCTGGGCATCCGAGTCTTGGCGTCGATGGTGATGAGGTCCGGGCCGCGGGCTGCGATCAGGTCGGGGAACTGGCGCAGCGGGGAGTCGGTTCGCCTCAGCGCGTTCTGGATCGCGGCGGGGTAAGTGCCTTGGCCGTACGGGTGCACGGCCCATCCGCGGTGTTCGAGTTCCTGAGTGATGCGTTGTTCGTGCTGGTCGCCGATCTCCTTGCGTAAAGGCCAGTTGGCCACGTGTCCCTCCCCCTCATCCGGGCGTGGTACCAAGTCTTGCTATTTTGTATTACCACCGTAGCGGCTAGCATGCCTTCATGGCGGCATACGTTGACCCACGTTTTCGTCCCACGCTCTGGCCCGGGACGGCCATCCCAGCGCCTTTCCTCAGACGGCACATCAAGGACGTCCGGATCGAGGGTGACTGGATCCTGTGGACACCCGTCCCCTTCGATGAACGCCCCCTCGTTCAACTGCCGGAGGACTTCTATCTGCGCGAACTCATGGAGCTATCCGCAGACGGCCTCGACGGCGTGACCGAGATGTTCCGGACCTACGGAAGCCTCGTCGGCGCAGGCCGAAACGATCTCTATGTGGACTCGGAGGATGTCTACGAGGAAGTCCAGTCGGTCCCCGAGGCCGGCGGCGAAGAACAGCCGCACCCGTTCGGCGTGCACCGCGACTTGGTCAGGATCTACGTGCAGACCGCCCAGGAGGCGATCACCACGTGGCTCGCCTGCCAGGAGGAAAACGGGCTCGAAGAGCTCGTCAAGGCGGAGGTCACCGAAGAGAACCTGGCCAGCATCCAGGCGCAGAACGAGGGCAAGGAGCCGCCCTGGCCACCCTCCCTGGAATACCTGCAGGCCCTGCTCATCGAAAGCCGCATCGTTGCGCTGAAGTCCGTTCTGAACAGTGCGCTGAGCCCGTTCAGCATCGGCATCGGCGACCTTGCCGATCGCTATCCCACCGCCTACTCCGTAGCCTTCCTCCAGCTGTACAACCACCTCGTCGAAGGCGCCCTTGTCCGCCGGTGCGCCAACGAAACCTGCCGCCAGAACTTCGTCCGCCAACGTGGCCGCGCCGAGTACGGCCAAAATCGCACCTCAGGCGTCAAATACTGCTCCCGCGAATGCGCCCGCGCACAAGCCCAACGCGCCCTCCGCCGCCGACGCAAACACACCAACCCACCCACATAGAAACGCCAGACCCGCACCGCTGCGGCCGTCCCTCGAGCACGGTAGAGCTGCTGGGCGGTGCACAGCCTTGGTCGCTGGCGTCTGTCGAGTTGGCAGACCGATCCTGCCGCTCCGATTCGTCACGATCTACCGTCGGCGGCCCCAACGGCGCCGGTTCCGGTTCAGCTGGATCAAGTCCCAGCGGTTTCCGTACAGGTCCCGGAACACCGCGACCGTGCCATAGTGCTCGCGCCGGGGTGCTTCTTCGAACGCGACCCCAGCCGCCCGCATGCGCTCGTAGTCACGGTCGAACGCGTCGGTGTTCAGGAACCAGCCAACGCGGCCGCCGGTCTGGTCCCCGACGCGGGCCTCCTGCTCAGAGACCGCGGCTCTGGCGAGGAGCACAGCCGCCTCCCGTGCCCCCGGCGGGGCAACGACCACCCAGCGCTTCCCGTCGTCGATACGCGTGTCTTCCAGGAGTTCGAAGCCGACGGCGTCCACGTAGAAGGTGATGGCCTCGTCGTAGTCACGCACGACAACAGTCACCAGTCCGAGATGGGGCACTCCGCGATCCTGCCCGTCAGCCCACCAGGCTGAACGCGCCGCGGTCGGCTGACCAGAGCGGAGCAACAGGCTCTCACTCCCCTGCCCTTGATGAGTCGGCCAGGACACGCTGGACCTCAGCCGCGGGGAAAGGAGTGCACTTGCCCGGCTGTCCCGGCCGGCGTGGCGGGGCTGCGGAACTTGTTCACCCCGAGGATGTGTGGGGCCTGCCCGCCGCTCACTGCTTCTGTTGTGTTGGAGGCGAGCCGGGTGGTACGGCGAGACTCAAGCCCGTCTACACCGCCCCCACCGAGGCGTCGGCGTTGGTGTTTTCCAGAGGGCGGCGGCCCCAGGCGGAGATGGTGACTTGCGGGATGTCGATGAACGCTGGGTCCTTCAGTAGGTCCGCGAACCGCGCCAGGTCCGTCTCGGTGATGAGGCCGTCAGCAATGAGGGAGGGGCCTGACTGGGTGATGAGGGGGAGCCAGCGGTCTTTGCCGAGCCCTCCCATACAGCCGAGGTTCCCGGCGAAGGACACCTCGCTCAGTCCGCTGCGGGCGAGCTGGGCGGGAAGGCTGCGTGCCCACGTCAGGTCAGCTCCGTGCTCGCTGAACTTTTGCTGATAGGCAGCCAAGAGGCGCTGGACCAAGGGGAACGGAGAGGTATCGGCAGGTAGGTGGTAGGGCTCTTCGATGACGAGCCAACCTCCGGGGGCGAGCCAGCGGGCAGCCCGCGCGATCATGTCGTCTCGCATGGGAAGGTGGCAGAACAGGTAGCGCGCGTGGATGAGCTCGAAGCTGCCAGGAGTGTAGTCCTCGTGGGTGATATCGGCTTCCTGAACTTCGAGATTCGCGGCTCGACCCGCGTCGAGATAGCGGGCGTCGATGTCGGCGGCGACTACGCGTCCGTCCGGGCAGCGTCCGGCAAGCCAGTAGGCGATTGAGCCGGCGCCCGCGCCCAGCTCAAGGCAGTTCCAGGACGCTTCGCTGGGAAGGCCTTGGATAATACTGATGGTGAACGCGTCCACGCTCCGTTGAATAGACTCCAGGCGTTCACGTTCATACGGTGAGTCCTTGCTCAACATGCCGACGCTGTACTGGTCAGCGGTGCTAGGCCGCTCGATTCTCTTCATTGTCGCCTATTCCTTGGTCGGGGCCGAGGATTTGTGATCGTATCTGCCTGGAACGGTGGCGTGGGGCACGGTCTGTGACAGGGCAAAAAGGCGTAGTGAGGGAAGTTTGCGTGCCCGAACGACGTCGAGCAGGAAGTCGGTTTCGCTTCGAAGGCCGTGCCCGCTCGGGTGCTTGGAGGCCAGCGGGTTCGGTTGAGGCGAAGCCCCTTTCGCCTTGGCCTGGCGTGCAATTTCCAGCCAGCATGCAGTGATCGTCGGCTCAATCTGTTTCTCAGGCAGGGCCTGGGCGGTCACGTGGCGCCGGGCGACATCCACTGTTTCGGGAGTGACATAGTCCTGCAGGATGAGCAGAGCATCGCGGATCTCGATGACGCGACGGTAGAGGCGAAGGTAGATTGAGTGAGGGCTCCCGAGCACCTCGCGGATCACTGGTCGCGGCCTGTTCAAGGTGACGTGCGGCACTGCCTCGGTGAGTTCGCTCCATAGAAGGCGGAGGCGCCATAGTGCGATTATGTTTCTGGCCATCTGGTGGACCCTCAGAACCAGTGGCAGGGCGGCGCCGGCGGTCATCAGCCACGCCGTGACGCCGATATTGAGCGGGAACAACGCGCCCAGCCAGGCCGGTCGGTAGAGGAGAAAGGCCAATACGACCGACCAAAACACTGAGGACGAGGTGAAGCCGGCGGCAAACAGCAGCAGGCCGACCCGTAGGGAGCGGTCCCCTTTCGCCTGCCGGGCGTAGCGCACGCACAGGACGACGCAGGGGATCGTGCCAACAAGGTGTGCTGCGATAAGAATCCACCAAAAGGGGCTATACCACGGGACTGATATCGAGGTGACGCAGCCGGCGTGTGGGGCCGTCGTGAAATTGAGCACGAGCAAGGTGGCCATCGTGACGATCATCGAACCGTAGATGAGCCAAGGGCGGCGCCTAGACACGGCTGCGAGGACGAAGTCCAGGATGAGAGCTGAACCGAGGACTCCCCACTCATTCATGAAGAGACCGCAGCTCTGGGCAAAGGTGAAAGTCCGGTTCAGGGCTGCTGTCACGGGATCCAGATAGACGGTGATCGACCCGGCGACCCCCATCACAGCGATGAGCAGCATCTGCTGTTGGCGCGAATGGCGGGCTGTGGGTAATCGCAGGAATATCACCAGCCACATGGCAAGAGCGCCGAGGAGCTCCACACGGGAGCCCAGTCCGTAGAGAAACTGATTGTCCATGGCTCCCTACTCACAAATCCCGAGGGCGGCTTCGAGTTCGCCGCGCACGCCGGTCGACAGCGAGCGGGCGAGCGTCCCTGCCGCGGCGTGGATCAGGCTGGCCACGAGCTCGGCTTCTTGTTCTTGCTCAGTGGTGTAGTTGGTGCGGGCCAGGACCCGGCTGATCAAATCGTAGCTGAGGCCGGGTAAGAGCGTGGTGAGTGCGCCCCGGGTTTCCTGATCAGTGATGCCGTGCCCAAACAAGATGTGACCGATCTCGTGGAGAATTATGTGCTCCTGATGGAACTTGGTGGCCTTCTCCTCGACGTAGATGTCATCGCTGAGGTTGGTAGAGATCCACAGGCCGCAGGCGTTGGTTGCGAAGCCGATCGGCACGGTATGGATCCGGATCGGCCGGCCCCGCCGTGCGGATAGCTGTTGGACGAGAGCATCCACGGAGAAGGGTCTTGGTAGGTTGAGCGTGTCGATGAGCGCCTGGCACCGTTTACGGATCTGTCGTGTGGTCATGGTGTCGCCTTGCCCCTCAATTGGACACCTGTAGAAATCGTGTGCTCGATGCATGCTGCAGACTAGCCTTCTGTCGGCCCCGGCAGCTGCTCGGATCCTCTGTGCCTGGTGAGGCATGGGAAAGTGCAGCGCGGTTTCTCGCGGCGCTGGCGGAATCCGGTCCTGACGGGCCGCGCGGCGCAGCCAGTGCCGCGAATTTCGGAATCTGACTGTCATTTGTGGGCGCCTACGGACCTCCGTAACGGCGCTGCGCCTCGTCATCAGGCAATGGTGTGCCATGTAGCGAGTCGCGGGCCTGGGCTGCGGCGTCGATGATTCCGGTGAGGAGCTGTTCGAGCTGGTCGGTGGTGGTGTGAAGGGGTGTCGGGTGTGACGTTCGCAGAGCGACGCCCTGGAGGTTTTGCCGGCGCAGCTCTTTGAGCGCCTCCAGCTCCTTGTTGACCTGCTGGAAGACTTGCTCGTCGAGGAAGTAGGCGCAGCTCTGGATGCCGAGGCTGTGAGCGAGCTTCACCAGAGTCTCGATGGTGAGGTTGGTGCCCTCCGCGGACTCCGCGGACGCCAAGGTGCGCTTGGAAACCCCGGCGAGCTTGGCGAGCTTTGCGAGGCTGAACGGTCCCTCGGGGTGGTGCTGCCGGATGTGCCGCAGCCGCACAGCGATGTCGGTCTTCGTCGTGTGGACATGGTCGTCTAGCGCCCGCTGTGTGTTCGCGCCGGTTGTGTGGTGCTCGCTCATAGCCACCTCCTCGGTGCGTCATACTGCACTATCGGCGCAGCAAGTTGCAAGCGAGGGCGAGTGGCGCCTATCGTCCTCGTTGCGAGGTGGAGGGGCTGTGACGAATGTTTGATGCAGCGCCAACTGGGTCGCAAGGGCGCGGGGATCGCCCAGAGGTAAGTCCGCCTATCAGTTTCATCGTGGGGGCAGGATGAAGAATCAGTTACTGCTCGGACCGGATACCGCCCGGACAGCGCTGCAGCCGCTGACCGACTCCAACGCTCTCGTGGCCCTGCTGGGCGCGCTGCACCGGCGTACGGTACAGGAGCTGTGTCTCGCCCTCCCTTGGTGTCCCTACGCCAGACGGGTAAGAGAGCCGGCGGCACTGCTGAGCGCCCAACTCGTCGGCCGCGGCGCGCAGGTGCGCGTCCTGCACGTGGCGGATGCCGGCAGCGATCCCGCTTACGCCGACGACATCCAGCGGATCGCCGCCTCGGGCGCGCAGATGCGGGCGCTGCCGCACCTGCCGATGTGGATGGCTGTCGCCGACCGGGACATGGCGATCGTGCCGTTGGATCCCGGCCAGGTGGGTTCCGGGGCTGCACTGCTGCGGGGACGGACACTGGTGGGTGCCTATCTCGCACTCTTCGATCAGGTGTGGGCGCGCTCCGCCCTCCCCGCCGACACGGCGGTCAGGGCGGAGCAGGAGGGACTGAACGAGCGGGAACGGGAGGCGCTGACGTTGCTGGCTGACGGGTTGACCGACGAGGGCATTTCCCGACGGACCGGGCTGTCGATCCGCACGATCCGCCGGACCATCGCGGGCGTCATGTCCAGGATGGAGGCCCAGAGCCGTTTCCAGGCAGGGGTCGAGGCAGCCCGGCGGCAGTGGATCTGACCCCGAGGCGCGTTCCATGCTCGTGGGACGGCCCAGAGTTTCAGGACAGGTACCCAGTAGGGTTGTTCTGTCAAGGAAACGAGGAAGTACGAATGCGCGCAGCAAGTACACCCGGGATGCGGAGAATGTTGACACTGGGTCAGGTGGGTCTCATCCCTGTTTTCCGTCCGGAACGGGCGTCGCCGCAGGGAATCCAGTGGGCTCAGTAGCCAGCAAGCACGATTCATCGAAATGATGCGGCTCGAAACCGCGGATTACGTGTTGGCTGCGCCGTCCCAATTTCCGAAAACGCGAGGCCCCTCACTCGTCCGGTAAGGGCGTTGGTCCGTGTCCATTCACGGGTGGGTGTGACCTGCTGATCTTGGCTGTCTGACGGTCCGGTAGGTTGCGGGTTGTGTCGCCGCAGCCGTCGTATGAGGATCTTGCCGCGCTGGTCGCTGTGCAGGCTCGCGTGATCGATGAACTGCGAGTGGAGAACGCCGAGTTGCGCGCTCGGGTCGCGGATCTGGAGCGCCGGTTGGGGACGGACTCCACCAACAGCAGCAAACCGCCGTCGTCGGATCCGCTGGAGAAGAAGGCGACGCGGTCGCAACGGGAGCGGTCGAAGGACCGCAAGCCGGGTGGACAGCCGGGGCGGGCGGGCCGCTCGTTGCAGCTGGTCGCGGTGCCTGACCGTGTGGAACGGGTCGAGCCTGCCGAGTGCGCCCGGTGCAGCTGCCCGCTGTCCGGTGCGGTGCAGGAGGGTTTCCGGGCGGTCCAGGTCTTCGACATCCCGCTGATCGAGCGGGAAGTCACCGAGGTGCGTTTGATACGGCGGCGCTGTGGGTGCGGAGCGGTGACCTGCGGGGACGCGTCGCCGGGGGTCAGCGGTCCGGTCTGTTACGGGCCGAACCTGCGGGCCTTCGCGACGCTGCTGGCCGCGGAGGGGCAGATCAGTACCGAGCGGACCGCGAAGCTGATGGCCGGGCTGCTGGATGTGGAGGTGTCCACCGGGTTCGTCGACCGCTGTCTGTCGCGGCTGGATGCGCCGCTGGGCCAGTTCGAAGCGGGACTGAAGCAGGAGCTGCGCCGGTCGCCGGTGCTGGGCGCGGACGAGACTCCGATCAGCCTGGCGGGTGAGCGCGGCTACGCCTATACCATCCGCTCCGCCGGCCTGACCTGGTACGGAGCGGCGGACAACCGTGGCCACGCCGCGTTGGACGGCTTCGGGATCCTGCCCGGCTACCGCGGCGTGCTGATCCGGGACGACTACGTCGGCTACCACAAGTACAACGCCCACCTGGCCGGGGTGCAGCTGTGCTGCGCGCACCTGCTGCGGGACCTGCAGGGCGTCATCGACAACGCGCCCGACGAGGAGCATGCCGCCTGGGCACAGGCGGCCCAGCAGGTCCTGCGTGAGGCCGGGCAGAGCGTCGAGCAGGCGCACGCCGCCGGAGAGGGCATGGTGCCCGAGCATGAACGGGCCAGGATCGAGGGTGAGTTCCTGACGGCGGCACGGTGCGGGATCAGCGTCAACCCGCACCACGGCGGGAAGAAGTCCAAGGCCCGCCAACTCGCCGAACGCCTCATCGACAAGACCCCTCAAGTCCTCCGCTTCACCTGGGACTTCACCCCCGGGCTCACCTGGACCAACAACGCCTCGGAACAGGCCCTGCGGGACATCAAGGTCAAGATGAAAGTCAGCGGCTGCTGGCGCGGCCTGGCCGGAGCCCGCCGCTACCTACGCATCCGCTCCTACCTCACCACCGCCCGCGCCCACGGGCTCACCGCCATGCGCGCCATCCGCGACGCCCTCATCGGGACCCCATGGCTCGCAGTCGCCACCGCCTGACCACCCCGTGAATGGACACGTTGGTCCGACGGCCAGCCGCGCGATCGCATGGACCGGCTACAGCCCTGTCCGGGCCAAATCCTGGTCGGCGTAGCGCTCGCCGATAGGCGGGGTGAGGGAGTCGAGCCGGGCAAGCTGCTCCGGAGTGAGGACGACGGTGTCGGCTGCGACGTTCTCCTCGATGCGGGCCACGCGCTTGGTACCGGGGATCGGGACGATGTCGTCTCCCTGCGCCAGCAGCCAGGCAAGCGCGACCTGCGCGGGCGTGGCGCCGGCGTCCGCGGCGACGGCCTCTACCTCGTCGACGATCCGCAGATTCCGCTCGAAGTTCCCCTCGGCGAACCGGGGCGTCGTCAACCGGAAGTCGTCCTCGTCGAGCTCCTGCTTCGACCGGATCGCCCCGGTGAGGAACCCGCGGCCGAGCGGCGAGTAGGCGACGAGCCCGATGCCGAGCTCGCGGAAGACCAGCAGGAGCGACTCCGCGGGCTGCCGGGACCACAGCGAGTACTCGGTCTGCACCGCCGTCACCGGGTGGACCGCGTGCGCGCGCCGGATAGTGTCCGCACCTGCCTCGGACAGCCCGATGCGGCGGACCTTCCCCTCCTGCACCAGCTCAGCGAGCACGCCTACGGTGTCCTCGATCGGCGTGTTCGGGTCTACGCGGTGCTGGTAAATGAGGTCGATGCGATCCGTGTCCAGCCGCCTGAGCGAGCCCTCGACCGCCTTGCGCACGTTGGCCGGTGAGCTGTCGAGCACGCCTGGACCCGCACCGGCGTGGGAGACAAGCCCGAACTTCGTGGCGATCACGACCTCGTCGCGCCGCCCGGCGACGGCACGGCCGACGAGCTCCTCGTTGACGAACGGCCCGTAGATCTCAGCGGTGTCGATGATGTCGACGCCGAGGTCCAGCGCCCGCCGGATGGTGCGGACGGCCTCCTCCTCGTCGCTGCCCGCTCCCGTGTAGTAGTCGGACATCGTCATGGCACCCAGGCCGATGCGTGACACATCGAGCCCACCGAGCGAAACGCGCTGCACAGAGACTGCGCTCCTTTCCTGTCCTGTTCCATGACAGCAAAGCACAGTTCGGTAATGCACCGAAGTATTCGAAGGTTCTGGCAGGTTACGGCCGGCGAACGCGGTTTCGCGTATCCGGGGAAAACCGGCACCGCCATGGCAGCAACAGGCCATGAACCTGTTGACCGCCGGACGGCCGTGTTTGACTCGCATTGGCCCGCCAGCGTGGTCCGAAGAAAAGACGGAGACCGTAATGCCGAACATGATGCTCGGACCCATGCGGATCGACAGTGAATACGAAAGCGAACAACTCACCCGGCGCATGGGCATAGAAATCCTCACGTGTGAACCGGGGCTTGTGGTGGGCGCCATGCCCGTATCCGGGAATCGCCAGCCGGTGGGAATTCTGCACGGCGGCGCGAACGCGGTGTTCGCCGAGACGCTGGGTTCCATCGCCGCTTTCCTGTACGCGGGCCCCGGCGGGAACGCGGTGGGCGTCGATTTGTCCTGCACGCACCACCGCTGGGTCTCCTCGGGAACCGTCACCGGAGTGTGCCGGCCCCTCAACGAGCGGCAGGCCGTGGCCTCGTACGAGATCGTCATCACCGACGGCTCCGGAAACCGAACCTGCACGGCGCGGCTCACCTGCACCATCCGGCGCGGTGGCCGCAGGACCGGTCTGCGCACAGCATCCGCCCGGAAGACACCACGGGAACACCCACAACAAACGGAGCACCGATGACAACGAGTTCAGCACGGACCGTGCTGGCGTCCGTGGACGACCACCTAGGGCCGGCCGAACAGCGATTCTTCGGCCGTGGCTTCCGTCGGGTCAACTACGACATCGGCGAGGTGCGCCTCGCGCGCACTTCGGGCGGTGCCGTCCTGGCGCGTTCCTCGGTGGGCGTGCGCTATCCCGCCGACTGGTCGAAGAAGGCCGCTGGCACCGATCTGCGCCCGCACTTCAGCACCATCGACGGAATCGTCATCGCCGCCCAGCTAGCCGAGGCGTGCCTGAGCGGCCCCGGTGCGGACCTGCGCGATGCCTGGCTGGGCAAGGTCCGGATGACAGTTGGCACCAGCCCGCAGGAAGACCTCGCCCGGCTACCGGCCGAGGCGACGCTGCGCCGCACCCACCCGATCGCCGAGGACCCTGCGCGAGTGGTCTCAGTCGTGGACTGCGCGGTCGGCACCATGCGGGTGCGGTGTGAGGTGGAACACGCGCACACATCGGTCCGGCCCACCGAGGGGGAGCGGACCTACGGCGGGCTCGACGCGCTCCTCGGCCCGGCGGCGGACCGCTACTTCGGCGAGGGGTTCACCACGCGGCAGCAGTACATCCGCGACGTGGATGTGGACCACGTGGCGCTGCGGGCCGACGCCGGGTTGACCGTCGTCCACGAGAACGGGGCGCCGCTGCCCACCGCGGGCCTCGAGGGCGCGTACCAGCCTTCGGCCTCAATGGTTGACGCCTTCGTGACGGCCCTTCAGCTAGCCCAGATCATGCTGTACGACCTCGACGGCATGCGGCGCCAGGACAGCAACACCCTGTGGATGCGGCAGACCACGTTGACCGCCTCCCGTCCGGACCGCCCCGCGGAGGGAATCCCGGTGATGACCCGACTGGACGACCCCGGTCTGCTACGCATGGGCGGCAGCACCTGGCGCACGCTGAACGTTGTGGCCGAACTAGCCGGCATCCACGTGCGGTCCGCGGTGGCCCACCAGCTCTCGGAAGGACACGCGGCAGCATGACCCGATCGGCAGTGATCGCCGGCGTAGGCGGCTTCGTACCCCCGCGTGTGGTGAGGAACGACGAACTCGCCCAGCGCCTCGACACCTCCGACGCCTGGATCCGCACCCGGACCGGCATCGCACAGCGCCATGTCATCGACCCCGGCGCGACCACCAGCGACCTGGCCGTGGAGGCCGGACAGCGCGCACTGAAGAACGCCAGTGCGGACGGCGCCGACCTGGTGATCGTCGCCACCACCACACCCGACCGGCCCTGCCCGGCCACCGCGCCCACCGTCGCCAGCCGCATCGGCCTGACCGACGTACCGGCGTACGACGTGGCGGCCGTGTGCTCCGGCTTCCTCTACGCCCTCCAGGCCGGCACAGCCGCCGTGACCGCGGGGTTCGCCGAGCGGGTCCTGGTGATCGGCGCCGAGTCGTTCAGCACCATCCTGGACCCCGAGGACCGCACCACCTCCGTCATCTTCGGCGACGGAGCAGGTGCTGTGCTGTTGCGGGACGGCGAACCCGACGAGCCCGGCGCCATGCTGGACATACACCTTGGCAGCGACGGTTCGATGGTCGACCTGATCACGGTCCGCAGCGGCGGCGCCGAGGAGCGGTCCCGGGGCGAGGCTCCGCGCCCGGAGGACCGGTACTTCCGCATGGAGGGCAAGTCCGTCTTCTTCGCCGCGGTGCGCCGCATGACCGAGTCCTCGCGCACGGTGCTGGCCCGCACGGGCTGGGAGGTCGCCGACGTCGACCGGCTCGTGGGCCACCAGGCGAACACGCGCATCATCCACACCGTCGCCGAGCAGCTCGGACTGCCGCCGGAGCGCGCCGTGCTGAACATCGACCGCGTCGGCAACACCTCCGCCGCCTCCATCCCTCTCGCTCTCGTCGACGGCATGGCCGACGGCGTGCTGAAGGCAGGCGACCGGGTGCTGCTGACGGCCTTCGGCGGCGGCGCCACCTGGGGCTCGGCCACCCTGACCTGGCCCGACCTGCCGATCGGCTGAGGCCCGGCCCGCACCCCTCACCCAACCACCACCCACTCACGCATACCCACAACCAGTTGAGGTGACCCATGAACGGTTCTGTGACGACGGTGATCATCGACATTCTCACCGGCAAGTTCGAGATACCTGCGGAGGAGGTGTCCCAGGGCGTCGTCTTCGAAGACCTTGCGGTGGACTCGCTGGCTCTGCTGGAGATATCGCTGATCCTGGAGAAGCGGCTCGGCGTCTCCATCGTGGAGGGCGTGCTGACCGCCCAGCAGACCATCGACGAGGCCGCCCAGGCGGTCGAGGTCCTCGGCGCCGCGGCGGTCACTCCGCCGGCCGCCGCCTGAGCGCGCGGCGCAGGCCCCCGCCGTGCGTATCGTCCTGCTCCGCCACGGAGAGACCGACCGCAACGCCGAGGACCGGTTCCAGGCGCAGGCCGACATCCCCCTGAACGAGACCGGGGTGCGGCAGGCGCAGGAGGTCGCCCGGTCCCTGCGGCTGGCCAAGTGGGCGGCGGTGTACTCCTCGCCCCTGGCCCGGGCCGCTCAGACCGCCGCGTACGCCGCGGGCCGGCTCGGCGTCCCCCACCTGCGCGTCGACGGACTGCGTGAGCGGCACCTGGGCACGCTCGACGGCCAGGACCGCGCGGAGTTCGCCCGGCGCCACCCGGGCACCCTGCGGCGGCTGCTCACCGACCCCGACTATGCCCCGCCCGGCGGCGAGAGCGGCCGCGCCGCGCGGTCCCGCTTCTGCGCCGCGCTGCGCGACATCACCGAGGCCGGCTGCGACCGGGGGGCGCCGCCGGCCCTGGTGGTGACGCACGGCGGAGTGCTGAACCTGCTGACGCGGGCCCTCACTCCCTCCGTCGCGGCGCCCGACGTCCTGGTCGGTACCTGCGGGGCCGTCTGTCTGGACACCGAGTGGGCGGCCGAGGGCCGCCCGCGTGCCGCCCTGCGCTGGTGGAACGTCGCACCGCAGGAGTGCGAGAAGCCGCCCGACCCCGCTCACCCCTTCCCGTTCGTCGACTTCGACGACCTCATCACCGACGACCTCACCGCCAAGGAAGTGACCCGCGCATGAGCATCGAGATCACCGTTGTCTTCGACGTCGTACCGGACCGGCTGGAGGACGTCGTGGACGCCTTCAAGGACCTCTGCGCCGCGACCCGGAAGGAGGAGGGCGCCCTGCGCTTCGACGCCTTCCTGTCACAGGAGCACGGCAGCGCCGTCGTCCTCGTCGAGGAGTGGGCCGATCAGGAGGCCATCGACCTGCACATGAAGGAGGAGCACACCGCGGCCTTCCTGGCCCGGGTGGACGGTGCCTACCGCACTGCGCCGCAGGTCCACCGCCTGCGTCCGCTCGACGCATGAGCGGGGCCGAGGGAGGTCGTCGAGTGAACAGCGACACGCAGCGGCCGCGCGTCCTCGTCGTGGGCGCCGGGCCCGTCGGAATGGTCCTCGCCTGCGAACTGCTCAGACACGGCGTGCGGGCCGACGTCATCTCCAAGACCCGCCGGGAGAGCCCGCACTCCCGCGCGACGATCCTGTGGCCCCGTGTCCTGGAGCTGCTCGACCGCGTGGGCGTGAGCCGGGAACTGGTCGAGAACGGTCACTACTTCGACCAGATGAACTACTACTCCAATAAGAAGAGGATTGGCCTGATCAGGTTTGATCGGCTGTGGGGCGTCGGCTATCCGTTCGCCATCACCATCCCGCAGTGGCGTACCGAGGCGATCCTCGAAGCGCACCTGACCGCGCTCGGCGGGACGATCGACTATGACCATACTTTCGTCGACGGTACGCAGCACCCGCACGGGGTGGAGTGCCGACTGCGCCTGCCCAGTGGTTCGACGGAGACCTGCACGTATGACTACGTGGTCGGCGCCGACGGTTACAGCAGCACGGTTCGCGAGGTGTTCGGCTTCCGGTTCGCCGGCCGGACCCTGCGGACCCGGCTGGCCATCACCGACGCCGAGATCCTGGGCGAGACCACCAGCAGCGAGGCGGCGTACTACCTGACCCGGTCCGGGAACATGGTGCTGGCGCCGCTGGGCGACGGTATCTTCCGGGTCGGAGCAAGCGTGCCAGACGACTACACGGACGGCGCCCCCGACCGCGCCTTCTTCGAGACGCTGCTCGCCGAGCGCGTCCCCGGGGTGCGCAGGCTCGGCGAGATGAAGTTCAGCGGCGTCTTCACCGCGCACGTCCGCTCGGCGAGCACGTACGGCAGCGGCCGCGTCTTCCTCGTCGGCGACTCGGCGCACGCGATGAGCCCGTCCGGCGCGCAGGGCCTGAACACTGGCATCCAGGACGCGGTCAACCTGGGCTGGAAGCTGGCCGGCGTGGTGCGCGGCGACTACCGCCCGGACCTACTGGACAGTTACGACGTCGAGCGCAGGCCGGCCGTCGACGCGGTCGCCGCCCTCTCGACCCGCCTGGCCCGGATCGGGCTGTACTCGACCCGGCACGAGACCCTCGCACGCGACGCCGTCTACCGGCTGGGCACCGCGACCCAGACGCTGGAGAAGGTGTTGGCACCGAAGCTCGCCCAGATCGACACCCACTACGGTCCGCGGCCGAAGCGGCGTGCCCTGGTACCGGGTGAGCGGCTGCCGCTGGGCTGGCGCGAGTCGAGCACGGCGCCGGCGCTCGCCGTCGACCGCTACACCGTGCTGCTCTGGCCCGGCCTTGAGTACCGGTACGAACGGTGGACCGGGCTCGTCGCCGAGCTACGCGAGAAGGTGACCGCGGCGGACGTCACGGACCTGAGCGGCCGTCCGCCGGGCCCGCTGTTGAAGAAGCTCGGCCACAAGGCGCAGGCCTTGGTCGTGCGGCCCGACGGGCACCTCGACGCACTCGTCCCCCTCGACGGCCATGCGCCCGGCACCGCGGCACGCGGGGTCCGACAGGCGCTCGCCCGGCATGTGGTGACCGCACCCTCCGCCGCCCCGGCACTCGCCGGCCTGTCTGCGTAGCACCCGTTTCCCCGTATCTCCCTTCCACGAGCAACCCGAAGGAGCCCTGCCATGGCCCACCGCGTCACCCTCACCGACGTCACCGACATGACGAGCGAGCAGCTCGCGGTCTACGAGAAGTTCCAGTCCAACCTGACCCGCGCGCTGCTGCTGACCAAGAACTCGGCCGCAGCCCACCTCGCACTCGGCGCCACCTTCACCGTCGGCCTGCTGAGCCTGCTCGACCGCGAAGTGATCGTGCTGCGCGTAGCCAAGCTGCGCGACAGCGACTTCGAGCGCATGCTGCACTATCCGCTCGCCAAGAAGGCCGGCCTTAACGACACCGAGGTCAAGGCGATCGAGGGCGGTCTTTACGACGAGATGCCGGCCTCCCGCGCGGCGCTGGTCCGCTACGTCACCGATTGCATGGAGCTGCACCGGGCGAGCGACGAGGCGTTCTGGGCGCTGCGCGCGCACTACTCGCAGAACGAGATCGCCGAGATCACCCACCTCGCGGGACACTGCGCCATGACCGCCATGTACCTGGCCAGCCTGAACATCCCGCTCGACGAGGGCGTCACCTCCTGGGGCCGACTGACCGAGGTCCAGAACGCGGTCAAGAGCTCCGCTTCCTGACCCTACCGCCAACGGGGGCGGCCGGCCGCGATCAGCCCGCGCGCCCGGCCGCCCCGGCGCCCCCACCGGTCACCGCCCTACGGAAGAGGGAAGAACGTGCAGTATGTGCGGCTGGGTTCGTCCGGCCTGAAGGTGTCGCAGCTGGTGCTGGGATGCATGAGTTATGGCGAGCCCGGATTCGGCACCCACCCTTGGTCGCTGCCCGAGGAGGAGTGCCTCCCGTTCATCGCCCAGGCGCTCGATCTGGGCATCAACTTCTTCGACACCGCGAACATCTACTCGCTGGGTACCAGCGAGGAGTTCCTGGGTCGCGCTGTGAAGAAGCTGACGCGCCGCGAGGACGTCGTCATCGCCACCAAGGTGTACGAGAAGCTAACCGACAACCCGCTCTCGGGTGGCCTTTCGCGTTCGTCGATCATGCGGGAACTCGACGTCAGTCTGCGGCGGCTGGACACCGATTACGTGGACCTCTACATCGTTCACCGCTGGGACTACGAAACCCCCGTCGAGGAGACGATGGAAGCACTCCACGACGTGGTGCGGGCGGGCAAGGTCCGCTACATCGGCGCGTCGTCGATGTACACCTGGCAGTTCGTGAAGGCCCAGTACGTCGCCGACCTGCACGGGTGGACGCGGTTCGTGAGCATGCAGAACCACTACAACCTCATCAACCGCGAGGAAGAGCGCGAGATGCTGCCGTACTGCCTCGCGGAAGGCATCGGCGTCACCCCGTGGAGCCCGCTGGCCCGCGGGAAGCTCGCCCGGGACTGGGACGCGGAATCGGCCCGTACCGCGGGCGATCCGATCCAGGAGCGGTTCTACGGCCCGACCGAGCGCGCGGACCGCGCAGTCGCGCGAATGGTCGCCGGCATCGCCGCCGAACGCGGCATCCCCATGGCCCAGGTGGCTCTCGCCTGGGTGCTGCAGCAGCCGGCGGTCACCGCACCCGTCGTCGGTGCGACCAAGCCGCACCACCTCCAGGACGCGGTGGCGGCCCTCGACGTGGTGCTCGACGACAACGAACTGGCCCGACTGCAGGCCCCCTATGTGCCGCACGCCGTCGTGGAATACGTCTAGCCGACAGGCAGGTGGAAAAACCGTGGGAATAGCTGACTTCGCCCTGGCGACGCCGAGCGGGAAGCTGAGCATTAATGACGTCAGCCGGGAGTCCGGGCACAGCGTCGAGAAGCTGGAGCAGATCCTGCCGTCCGGGAAGTTCTCGGTGCTGGCCGAGGGCGAGACCTCCTGGGGGCTGGGCCGGGACGCCGCGGCAAGGCTCCTGGCCAGGAACCCGGTGCCGCTCGACGAGATCGGTCTCGTCCTCTACGCGGGCTCCAGCGAGTGGGGAACGCCCTTTTGGTCACCCGCTGCCAAGATCGCCCTGGAGCTGGGGATCGCGCACGCGCACTGCTTCGAGGTCTCCAACTTCTGCAACGCGGGCATGGTTGCCGTGAAGATGGCGGATGACCAGGTGCGGGCGGGCACGCACAATTACGCGCTAGTGATCATCGCGGACCGGCTGAGCCAGCTTGTCGAGTACGGAACCGGCTACATCGAGCTGTTCAACTTCGCGGACGGCGCGGCCGCCGTCCTGGTCTCCGCCGACGCCAAGTACGAGGTACTCGGCGCCGCCCACCACACCGATCCGCAATGGGTGGACTCGTACTACGGCGAAATCAAGGAAGGTCAGATCAAGGTTGAGCGGGGTGAAAAGCTCGAAGGGCTCGGCGAGGCATTCATCGACAACTTCACCACGCTGACCCGCAAGGTCCTCGCGGACATCGGACGGGGGGTGGCTGACGTGGCATACTTCCTCGTCACGCACGGCAACCAAGACACTCACCGCAAGTACCTGGACGCGATGGGTGTAGACGCGTCCCGCAGCGTATTCCAATACGAGTTCGACGGGCACCTGGGCGGCGCGGACCCACTGCTGGCCCTGGAGGAACTGGAGCGCGCCGGTCGGATCGTCCCCGGCGACCTGGTGATCGTGGCGACGGCCGGATCGGGCTTCACCTGGGGGGTGACGGCGGTCCGGCGGACGTGACCGCGTACGCCGTTCACCACAGCCGAGCGGCACCCCGGGTCCCCCGGGGTGCCGCTCTGTCGTACGTCAGCGGTGGAGGTGCACGGAGTCCAGATCCACCGTGAGTAGCTGCAGGGCCGCCTCGTGCGGAGAGTCGGGCTCCGCGTGGTAGAACTTCAGGATGTTCCCGTCCTGAAGGTCCGCGGATTGGTACATCAACTCCAGCTCACCGACGACCGGGTGGACGAAGAGCTTGGTGCCCTCGATGCAATTGGCGACCCGCTGGCGGCACCAGAGTTCGGCGAACTCCTCGCTTTGTATGGTCAGTTCGCCGATCAGCTCGGCCAGCTGCGGATCGTGCCGGTGGCTTCCGGAGATGAACCTCAGATACGTCACGTTCGACTCCGACTCCGCGGTCCAGTCCGCGTACAGCGACCGGATGCTCTCGTCGAGGAAGTTCATCTTGATCAGATTCGGGCGCTGTTCGGCGTTCTCGGGAACATCGAAGTCGAGGTGCGACGCGAACAGTTTGCGGTAGAGGGAATTCCAGGCGAGGATGTCGCACCGGTAATTCAGCACTGCCGCCGCTACGTTGCCGAGCGAACCCACCAGCATACTGGTGTAGGGGCTCAGTTGGTCGCCGCGCGGCGCTGACTGCTGCGGATTCTGGATCGGTGTACCGATCTTGAGCAGGTAGTCCTGCTCGTCGGGGCTCAGATCCAGTGCGCGGGCGATGGAGAGCAGGACCTGAGGCGAGGCGTGCGCGGTCTGTGACTGTTCGAGCCGGGTGTAATAGGTCTGGCTCACACCCGCCAGCGCGGCCACTTCCTCGCGGCGTAATCCCGGAACCCGCCGCGAGCCGCGGGTCTGCAGCCCCATCTGCTCCGGCCGGACGCGCTCACGCATCTGCCGCAGATAGCTGCCGAGGTCCGTGTTCACGATGTGTTCCACCTTCCCATTATGAAGTCCCGTACGGCATCGGCAATGTCGCCTCGATCGTGGTGACCAATGCCACTGCGGCCGGGAAGGCGGTGAGGTCCGCATTCCCGGCCGTGGCTGCCACCGAATCCGGTTCTCTGCGGTTACTGCTGCGCAGCCTTGCGGCGCAGCGCCAGCCAGAGGAGAAGACCGACGGCGATCTGGGAGACGGCGGCCATGCCGATCGCCAGGTGAATGCCGGTGAGTTCCTCGGCGGTGGTCACTGTGCCGTGCCCGATGGAGGCGGCGAAGACCGCGCTCACCAGCGGAATGCCGATCGCGATGCCGACCTGCTGGCTCTGGGTGGCCATTCCGGTCGCCATGCCCTGCATGTCGGACTCGACCGACGAGGTGGCGATGACCATGAAGCACAGCGCTGCCATCATGGAGAAGAAGGCGTTCACGAACTGGGTAGCGATCAGCGGGATCAGCCAGCGCGAGTCCGAGGTCGCCCACAGGGCCGGCAGCATGAACACGCCCTGGAGGACCAGGGAGACGCCGAGCATCGTGCGCGGCGAGACCCGCTGGAGGATGCGCGGCCCGACCGTACCGGCGATGACCTGACCCACGCCGATGCCGAGCAGGACCAGGCCGGCGACCAGGGAGGAGAGGCCGAGCACGTTCTGGACGTACAGGGCGGTGAAGAAGATCAGCGCGGTCTCGCCGCCGAAGATGAACAGGGCAGCCAAGTTTCCGAGGGCGATGTCCGGCTTCTTCAGAATCCGCACCGGAACGAGAGCGTCGGCTGTACGGCTCTCCACCGCCCAGAAGGCGCCCAGCAGGATGGCGGCTGCGATCAGCGCGACGACGGACACAAGGTCAAGGCCGTCCTCGCCGGCGCGCGTGACGCCGTAGATCCCGGCGAAGAGGCCCCCGGTGATCAGTACCGCGCCGGGCAGGTCGATGCGGCTGCGCCGCTCGGCCCTGCTCTCTTCGACGACGATGGGCACGACGACGATCGCGGCGATGGCCACGGGGATGTTGATGAAGAACGCCCAGCGCCAGGACAGCAGATCCGTCAGCACACCGCCGAGGATGGCGCCGACGCTGAAGCCGGAGCTCATCATGACGCCGTTCAGGCCGAGCGCCCGGTTGCGCAATGACGGCTCACTGAAGGCGGTGGTGAGCAGGGCGAGCGCGGCAGGGGTGACGGCGGCGGTGGCCAGACCCTGGAGCGTGCGGGCGACCATTAGCACGGCGGGTGACTCGGCGATACCCCCGATCAGCGAGGAAACGGCCAGGACAACCATTCCAGTGGTGAAGATGCGCCGACGCCCCACGTAGTCCCCGACGCGGCCGAAGACCAGAGTGCACCCGGCGGCGCACAGGGCAAACGTCGTGGTAATCCACTGCAGGTTCCCCGTGGAGAACCCGAGGGCCGTGCCAACCTCGGGCAGCGCGACGTTCAGCACGGAGAAGTCGGCAGCCATCATGAACTGCGACGCCAGGAGCACCACCAGGGCGGCGACCTGGCGTCCGGTCATGCGGACGGTGGTTGACTGCGCGGCTGCTGCGGTCGTGGTGGTATCAGCGTTTGTCATGCACCCCAGACTCCGGTGCACGGCCCCGACCAGCCAGATCCCTCTTGACGGCACTCCTGCGGAGACTGTCACTGGAAGTGTCACCCTCACGGCCAGACTGCCCACCAAGATCACCACTCATGTACACCTAGTAGGGCTTGGTCAGGTCGGTTGTGGTGTGCGTGTCTTTCGGGTTCGGTGTGTCGTTGAGGGGGTGTGACTCCGGACGAGATTGCTGCTGTGCGTGGTGAGTTGGAGGACTTCGCGGCGGAGATGTTCGATCCGTTCGCCAGAAATGATCAACGTCGCTGGGGCCAGGTCTATCTGCGTGGGCTGCTCACCGACGGCAAGCGCAAGTCGGTCGAACCGATGGCCGTCAGGCTCGGGGAAGACGGAAACCGGCAAGCCCTGGCCCATTTCGTCACCACCAGCCCGTGGGACCCGTCTCAGAGTGCAGTACGTGAGGTAATGCCCGTTTCGGGCTTGGAGTTGGGTGAGGGTCCCTGGTCGGTGGGGTGGGGCGGCGGTCAGGTGCGGGGCTGAGTGAACAGGCCGGGTTCGGGTTCGGGTTCGGGTTCGGCGAGGATGCCTCGTGTGACCAGGCGTTTCAGCTTGGACCGGATGCCTTCGGTGTTCTTCGGGAGGATCGGCAGGTCGAGTGCCTCGCACAGGTCGCGGGCCCGCATCGGACGACCGGCGTCGGCGAGGGCCGTGAGTATCTGCTGGTAGGCCGGGTGGTCCGGCACGTCGGGGCGGGGTGTCCCCTCGACGGGATCGGGTCGGGGGATGGCAAGGAGAGTCTTGCGGGTGATGCGCAGGTTCTCGCTCTCCGCGTCGGGTTCGCCGAGGTGGGCGGTGAGGTCCTCGATGCGGGAGCGGAGCTGTCCGGCCTGTTCGCCCAGTTCGCGCTCGCGGGCCTCGACGTAGGCCAGGACGGCGCTGATCTGCGGGTTGTCGCTCACGGCGTCCTCCAGGCAGGGATGGTGGCGCCGGTGAGCCGGCGGGCCATGACGGAGGTCATCGCCCAAAAGACGCGCGAGCGGGAGGTGGCGGGCCTGTGCTCGTAGTCGCGGACCAGACGCCGGTAGAACATTAAGATCCCGTTCGTCTGCTCCACGACCCACCGCTTGGCCTGCGGGACAAAGCCCTTGTTGGCCGGGTTGCGTTCGACGATCTCGACGTCGATGCCGTACTGCTTGCCGTGGTCGACGACGCTCTTCTTGAATCCCTGGTCGACCAGGGCTTTACTCACCGTGCCGGTCTGGGCGGCCACGCCGTCCAGCAGCGCGATACCAGCGGCGTTGTCGTGGGCACTGGCCGGCAGGACGGCGACCGCGACGACCAGGCCCAACACGTCCACGGCCAGGCATCTCTTGCGCCCCGGCACCCTCTTCGCCGCATCCTTGCCCGTCGTGGTGGCCGGAACGCCGACGGCGGCATGAATACTCTGCGTGTCCAGGATGACCAGGCTCGGGTCGGCTAATCGCCGTCTCTTCTCCCGCAGTTGCCACCGCAACAGATCTTGGATGGTCTGGTCGGTGCCGTCGTCACGCCACGTGTAGAAGTAGTACTTCACCGCGCCGGCGGGCGGCAGGTCATGGGGGAGCAGGTCCCACTGGCAGCCGCTGCGGTTCTGGTACAGGATCGCGTTCACGATCTCCCGCATCGCGTATCTGCCCTGATGGCCGCTGACCGAGGGGTGTCCGGCCTTCCACGCCGTGATCACGGGCTCGACCAGGGCCCACTGCTCGTCGGAGACGTCACTCGAGTACGGCTTGCGATCACCCATCCCGCCACCCAAGCGAATCACGAACGCTTGACCGACAATGATGCCCCAACGTCACCCCATCGAGCGATGACAAGCCGGGCATAAGATCGCGTACCGCACTCTCAGATCGTCAAACGCAGCGACGACCAGAACGGGTTCGTGGTGCTGCCGAGACGTTGGGTAGTGGAGAGAACCCTGAGCTGGCTGATGCACTCCCGGCGGCTGGCCCGGGACTACGAGACCCGGCCCGAAAGCAGTCAGGCCGTCGTCCTGTGGTCGATGACCATGCTCATGGGCCGTCGCCTCGGCCGCCACCAGGCCCGGAAGGTCACCGCGCCGACCGCTGCGGCATGAACACCCCGGGACGCTCCTCGGCCAGCCAGCCCCGCTCCACCAGCCGCTTCGCCTTCGACCGCACCCCCTCAACCTTCGCCGGCACCACATCCAGTCCCAGCCGACCAGCCAACTCCCCGGCCCGCAGCCCCGCCCCGCCCACGTCCGCCTCCAGCACGCCCACGAGCCGCTGATAGTCCGGCGCGAGCACGTCCACGGTCAGGCCCTCCCGCCAGACGGGCACGACCGACCCCGCCACCGGGACCTTCACCACGACCGGAACCGGCACTGGCTGCGGCGACTGTTCGGCCTCCGGCTCCGGCGCGGCCAGGGCCTCCGTCAGCTCCGCGAGGGCGACGGCCCGCCGCTCCAGCACCGCCTCGGCCTCCGCCAGCTCGGCCAGCACCCGCTCCGCCTCCCCGCGCAGCTCTTCGACCCGCACCCGCGCAGCCGCCTCGCGTGCTTCCAGCAAGCCCATGACCGACGCCACCGAGCACCTCCGTGTCATCCCGGACGAACGCGACGGCCCGACTCTTCCTCGACACCACGGAGTTCACGCCTGACAGCAGAAACCAACCGATCACGACCGGAAAGACAACAGCTACTGACACCGTTTCGACTGGCATGGCAATGCCATCGATAACCGACCCTTGGCCACCGACCGACGAGCGAGGAGTTGTGGACTCGGTCGATGATGCTCCTCCTGGCCGAACGTTGGGCATGGCTGGCCACGCCTACCAAGGCAGCCAGCGCTGAGCGGCAATTTCGTCGTCGTGCGGTCCATCAGCGAGGGCGCCAGGTACGGATCTCCAGGTGAGAGATGTGAGCGCCTTCATGGATGCGGCCGGTTTCCACGAGCCACTGCTGGACGGCGGCGGTGACGTCGCCGGCGGCGGCGTCCACTCGGCGGGCGAAGTCGGCGGCGTCGAAACCACCGGTCGTTGCCAAGCCGTAGGAGCGTTCCTCGGTGTGGTCGGCGCGCTGGATGACGCCGCGGCGGATGCCCGGGGAGTCGATGCGGCTGCCGGATGGGTGGACGTACCCGGTTTTCGGCATGCGGACGGTGAAGGCCAGGCGCAGGCCGCGGCGGGCGGCTTCGGCGATCAGGGGGCGCAGGCGGGTGGAGCCGGAGGCGATGGCGGCGGCGGCGACGCGGCCGGTGCCGGTGCCGGTAGGGGTGATGAGGACGGCTTTGGTGCGGACGCGGGCGCGGGTGCCGGCGGCGGTGGTGCGGCGGGTGATGCGGGGGGCGGCGAGGGCGGCGAGTTCGTCGATGTCGGTAATGCCGGCGGTCTGGACGGCTTGGAGGATGTGCTGGAGGGCGGGGACGAAGGCGGCGCCTTTGCCGCGTGTGTAGAACTGGGAGACGAGGGAGGGGTCGCGGCCGATGATGCGGGCGACGTCGCGTTTGGTGTAGCCGGCGGCGCGGAGCTGTTCGGTCAGGCGGGCGGCTTCGTTCAGCTCGCGTGCTGTTGGGCGGCGGTTGCGGGGTGGCATCAGGCCTCGCTGCGGGTCTGGGCGAGGGCGGTGCGGCCCGCGTCGCGCAGGGCGAGCAGGTCTTCCTCGGTTGTGGGGGCGGGGATGGGGCCGGTGAGGTGGCCTTTGTGCAGGTAGTCGCCGGGCTGGCCGTGGTAGGGCCAGTTCTGGGGTGCGGTGAGGTAGAGGGCGTCGGTGCGGAAGGCGACGACTGTTCCGGGTGGAGTGTGGAGGGCGCCGACGTAGGTGTTGTCCTCGCGCATGCGCTGGGAGAGGAGGGCGGCGCGGGCGGCGGACCAGATTCCGGCGGCCCATTCGGGGTGGGCGTGGGGGTCGCGGGCGAAGCCGGTGGGGCGTTGCCAGGTGATGGTCTGGTCGTCGAAGCCGATGATTTCGGCGTCCGCGGGGACGTCGCGTTCCAGGGTGCGGGGGGTGGTGCCGGTGACGATGCGGGGGCGCTGGGCGAAGGAGCCGATGCCGTAGAGGAGGATGGCGCGTACCGCGCGGGAGGCCAGGTGAGCTGCGGTGCGCTGGTTTTCATGGCCGTGGATGGCGGCTTGGGCGGTGAGGCGGGCCCAGCAGTCTTTGAGTTTTTTCGACCAGTCGTCCAGGGGTTTGCCGTCGTCCCACAGGATGCCGTCGAGGATTTCGATCTTCCAGGGTGTGAGCGGGTTGGTGAGGGCGGTGTAGATCTCGGGGCCGCCGGCCCAGGTGGTGAAGGTGGTGCCGGGGGTTTTGGGGTAGTGCCAGGCGCGGTCGCCGGGGGCTGGTGCGGGCAGGATGCCGACGTGGTTCCAGTCCTGGGGGACGGTGACGCGGACGTGCCAGTGGCCGCAGCCGAAGAGGGCTTTGGTCTGTTCTTTCTCGCTCCAGGAGGCGAAGGCGGCCGCGGTGATGCGGCGGGGGATGCCGACAGCGGACTTCCAGGTGTGCTTGGCGTAGGCGAAGGTTCGGTCGTATTCGATGAGGGCGGGGAGCTGGTCGGGTACGTCGGGTGGGGTGACCAGTTCGGTGCGGCCCTGTCCGGCAGTGGCGTGGAGCAGGCCGCGGAGTTCTTCGGACAGGACGGGGTAGCCGTCAGCGAATTGGCCGCGGGCGGGGATGGTGCGGGTCCATAGATCCCGGCCGGTCTGGGAGGGGGAGCCCATGATGACAGCGTCGGGCCAGTGGGAGCGCAAGGTCTTCCACAGCAGAACGAAGGCATCCCGGACAATGGCGGGGTCGGCTCCGTCGACGTCGAACCACTCCCCCACGGAGCGGATCTCCACGTGCTGCTCGCCGCCTTCGCGCTGGTAGCGGCCGACGGGGTTGCGCGGGTGGACGAAGTGGCCGGCCATGCGGTCACGGCCGCGGCCGGTGTCGGTACGCCAGCCGGGGGTGGGGGCGTTGAGCCAGGCTGCGACCGCATCCTTGAGGTAGGGGTAGTGCTCGGCCTGGCGGTGCCAGGGGTCGCCGGCGGTGATGTAGATCCGCTCCAACCCCTCGGGGATCGCGTGGAAGACGGCGGTGAGGATCTCCCCGGCAGAGGCTGTGGTGAGGTCCAGGCGCAGGGTCCGGTCGCGGTAGACCAGGGTGCCGGTGGCGGCGTCGAGGAAGACGGTGGAGCGTGCCTGCTGGGTGAAGTTCGGCCGCATGGAGGCCAGGTTCGCGGTGTGGGCGAACCAGGCGTCTCCTTGTGCCCCTTCGGGGATGGCCGGCAGGGTGCCGGCTCCCGTTGGCGGAGGCGGCGGGGTGGCGGGGTCGGCTGGCTTGGGTGCGGTTGGCGTGGTGGCTGCCTGCTGGGGGTGGCTGGTCATGGCGGGTGCTGGCGTCCCCGGCGCTTCGGCGGCCGGTTCTGCCGGGGCGGGGCTGCTGTCGGATGTGCCGGATGCGGTGGTGGTTGGTTCAGTCTGTTCCGGGGGGGCGGTGAGGCTTTCCGGTGCGAGGGTGGGGGCGATCGCGACGACTTCGAGAAGGCTCAGTCCGGCGGCGGGGCCGATGCGTTCTGCCTTGGCCTTGGCGTAGGTGGCCATGGCGGCGATGTGCTTGTCGCGTTCGGTTTCGAGTTTGGCCAGGGCGGTCCGTGCCCGTTTGATCTCGTCCCGCAGTGCGCGCAGCTCGCTGAGGGCGGCGTTGTAGGTCTTGGCGTCCATCACGTTCCCTTGGGCGGTGCGGGGTGGGTTGTGCGGGTGGTGACGTAGGCGAGGGCGCCGCCGGAGTGGGAGTCCAGGCGCGTGCCCAGGAGATGGTCGGCCAAGTGGCGTTCCGCTGCCGTTGGAGCGGTCAGTTCGGTGGTGGGAGTGACGAGGTCGGTGACGTAACCGGCCAGGACAGCGCTGGGAAACGCGTGCCAGCCCTGGGCGTTCTTCTCCCAGCGGTCGAGGCGGGTGAGGACGGCGATGACGTAGCCGGAGAGCGTCACGGGCAGCACTTCCCCGGCTGCCACGCTCGCGGCGTCGCAGCGCCACCAGCCACGCAGTGCTCTGAGGAGGTCGCCGGGCGGCAGCTGAGCGGAGAAGCCGATCCACTGCCGGTCCGGTTCTTGTACAGGCTGTGCGGCGTCGACGCGTAGCACTGCGACTTCGGTCGCGGCAAGGTGTTTCAACGGTGCTGTCTGCCGATCCCGCAGCGCCTGGACAGCCTCCAAGGGCACCATTACGCGAACGCCTCGCTGCGAGAGGCCGGGCAGGATGCCTGCGCGGATGAGCCGCCGGAAGGTGGTGATGGCACAGCCGAGTTCTTCTGCCGCCTGGCCGGTCGTCAGCAGCACGGTCGCAGCGCCCAATCTCTCGTCGAGCGAACTCTGATATCTGATCGGGCATTAACGTTATTGGTGATCGAGGCCAACGTCAAACCGGCTGCCAGTGAGGTCGCGGTGGCGAGAGGCGGTCCGTCGCAGAACGGTGATCGGCAACCGGTGGCGGACCGAGGGGGCGGGAAGGCCCGGGCCGAAGCTGTCCCCAGATCGCCGGCTCACCCGAGGGGTGGCGCTCCCGCTGTTCGCTTCACTCACGCAGCAGCACGGTCCAGCGAGTACTGCACCCATGACGTTGTCTCAATTCGGTTGAGCGCGCAACCATACAGACCCCTCACAAGTCCTTCACATGCCAGACTCAACCCAAGGGGTCCAATGAACGTCCGCATCAGAACCGCCGCAGTCCTCACCGCCGTGCTGCTGCCGCTCACCGCAGCCTGCAGCAGCCACGAGCAGGGCACCGTTCAACGCGCCGAAGACAGCAGACCAGAAGGGAAGACCACCAAGGCCCCAGAGGACAAGGACACCAGCGACGCCGACTGCGGGCCCGACTCCGGCCTCTCCCAGGCCGAGTGGATGGAGAACTGCGCCGACGACGCCGGTGAGGACAACGCCCCCAACACCGAACTCAAGATCGGCGACACCTTCCGCTACCACGACGGCCTCAAGGTCACCGTCACCCGCATCGAGAAAGTGACCACGTTCGCGGAGTACGACACCCGGCCCGACAGCGCCCAGACCGCCTTCCGCATCAACATCAAGTTCGACAACCAGAGCAAGAAGCCGATCGACCTCGACGACTTCAGCGTCAACGCGCAAGGTGCCACGAAGGGCGGCGACGCGGAACTGACCACCTGGGAGATCGGCTCCAAGGAAATCACCGGCCGCCTGGCACCCGGCGTCTCCGACACCAAGAACAGCGACGGCGTCCTCGACAAGCAGTACGGGACCCAGGTGCTCGTGACCGTCACCCGCATGAATGAGGACACAGACCTCCTCGCTGAAGATCCCCACTGGACCGGCCCCATCCAGTAACCGCCAGCCCGCCAACCACACCCAGCAAGGGAAGGACCATGATCGAGGGCACGCCCGAACCCGCCCAACCTGCCCAACCTGCCCAACCTGCCCAACCCGCCCAACCCGCCACACCCCTGCCGCCCCGACCCGCCGAACCCCCCGTGCCCGGCCAGCCTCCCGCCCGGGCCCGCCTCACTCCACTCGCCGCAGGCATCCTGGGCACAGTCATCGGCGCATCAGCCGTCGGCGCCGTATGGGCCGGCACCGCCTTCAGCCACAGTGGGCCCGGAACATTCACGCTTACCGGCACTTTCAGTCTGACTGACGAGGTCGTCAGCGCCGGGGACGGCTGCCGCGGCGGCAGCGGCTACGACGACATCGCCGAAGGCACCTCCGTCACGGTCTACGACGCAGCCGGTGACGTCGCGGCCACAGGTCATCTCGGCACATCCACGGATGAGAGCGGGATCTGCCTGTTCGACGTATCGGTCGACGGCGTCCCGCGGGGCGAGAAGTTCTACCAGGTGGAAGTCTCCCACCGCGGAAAGGTCCAACTGACCCAGACGGAAGCTGAAGGCGGAGAGTTCGGCGCCTCTCTCGGCTAACTCCGGACCCGCCCGGGCCCTCGCTGAGGCCGGCACGTAGTCGGGGGGTGGCTGAGCCAGTTGGAAGGGAACGAAAAGGAGCTCAGAGACATCATGGACCCGGTGGCAGAATGTGCAGCAGACTTCGGCTGGATATGGGAAGTGCTTTCCAGGGCACGTGCGTCCTACCTGTCCGAGACCTCGCCGCACTAGGACGAGGTGATCCGGGAGGTCGCTGAACGAGCAAAGGCCACGGGCTGCCTCGGCAAGACCGACATCGGGGCACTCGTCGTGTGGAAGCGGCTGTCTGCGCAGACTCCCTGGGTGTCGAAGCTCATGTCCCTGCCGGACATGGACGTCCGTTGTATTACCGCTCGCGCAGTGCAGGCGGCCCGCGACACGGGTGTGTCACGCGCAGAAGCGGCCCAGGCGGGGCGAGGCATTGTGTGGGAGCTGCCCGGCTTCCGCACCGGTGACGCGCCGGCATCCGCAGTCCTGACCGCGGCAGCACCTCAGCGGATGACCGTCTACGATCGTCGAGTCCAGCAGGCCCTGCAGACCCTGGGCTTCACGCTGTCCCGTGCCCCCGGGCGGTACGGCCGCTACATGAATCTCCTGGACACGCTCCTGAGCCAGGGTGGTCAACAGGCTGATGGCTGCACAGCCCGCGACCTCGAGACCGCGCTGTACTGGATCGGTGGCAACACACCGTCGGCGATCTCGTAGAGCGCCCCTGACCCGCGGGGGCTCGACGATTCGAATCGTCACAGCAGGTTGCGGCTGGCGGCGGGTTGACCAGATCCCCCGCCGCCCACAGGGGGTGTCTGTTGGAGCGGGCGGCCCCGGATGCCGCCAGTTGATGTGGCAGCCGATGGCGGTGGTCAGGAGCAAGGGGCAGTCCACACCGTGCGCCCCCGCCGGGTGAGGCTGGGGCGCACGGTGTGTCGCAGTCAGCGTGCGAGGACGACGGTGAGCTCCTGGTCCGGGCATGCGGTAGCGAGCTACTCGAGGGCTGTGGCCTCCCTGTCGTCCGCGGATAGACGCCAGCGGGTCTTCACCGCGGTCCATTCGGTGATGTATCGGCAGCGTGCCTCCGGGTTGGAGGGCAGCCATTCCGCGCGGGTCCTGGTCCGCCTTCTGGCGGTTCTCCCTCACGGTCACGGCGGCCAGGGCGCCGGGGTCGTCGAGGTCATTGGCGTATGCCTGTCGCTCCCCCGCCGACCATGCGAACGCGCCGCTGTCCCAGGCCTCGGCGAGCGGCACCATGTGGTCGATGTCCAGGCTGCGGGCGTTCGCCTGGTCGGTGTCGTCGTAGTAGCTGTACCACAGGCCGCCGCTGATGGTGCACCGTGGGCCGAGTGTCGGGGCAACGACAGCTTCGTCGATCAGCACTTCGGCCCTCGTATTACACCCGTCGCCATCCGCGTCCACCCAGTGCTTGAACTTGTCACGTTCGTAGCCGTCCCGGGACTCGTCGGCGATCGGCAGATCATCGATTGCCTGCCGCAGCGTCGTGGTCACAGCGTCTGGCTCTGCCGACGCTGCGGGGGTTGAGCCGGCCAGAGCCGCCACTGCTGCGACGCCCACCACCAGCGACCTGAGCTTTCCCATGCCGTGCCTCCTCGTTCGGGGTTGGCACAGTCGTATCGGGGACCGCGAGGAGGCTGATGGAGGACAACAGGAAGATGACTCAAGCAGACTCTGGGCTGGGCCGTCCCGAAGTTCCGCGACCCCGCGACCGCCGACCTGTGGACCTGGCTGATCATCGCCGCCCACACCCAGCTCCGCCTCGCCCGACCCCTCGCCGAGGACTTCCGTCGGCCTTGGGAGCGGCCCGCCGAGCCCCCGTCGGCTCACCCCTGCCCGGGTTCGCCGGGGGTTCCGGCACCTCCGCGTGAAGACCACCTGTCCCGCCTGCGTGCCGAAACCCTCCCGGCCCGGGCCAGGCCGCCCACCTGGCTCGAAGAACCGCAGGCCAGCCTCACGACACGAGCCCGGCAAGACCGTGAAACGAACCGAAACCCTCACAGAACACGTCCGCCTGAAACAGCAGCGAGGTTAAACATCAAGCTAACGGTTTGCTTGAGCAGAGCTCGGGCCCACTGCGTCAGTTGACCAAGGCTTCGGCGTAGTCGTATGGCGTCCGATTTGTGGCTAAGCGAGGTCGACTTCGGCAAGATCGAAAACCTTCGCATCGCGCCATGCCGCGGGAGGGGGCGCCGGCATCCCGCCGTGGTGCGAAACCGCCGCCCGCCCTCCGACCCAGCCCTTGCTTAACCTATCGAGATTCGATAGATTTCCATCGTAACTCGATGGAAGGATGGGTCATGGGAAAGCTGACAGTGCGCGCGCTGCGCGCCGTGCTCGTGGTGGTGCTCACCGGCACCGTGTTCGTGCAGGCATTGATGGTGTGGGCGTTGGTCAGCGGGAGTGACCCGGAGGACGGGTCGCTCCCGCTGACCCCGCTGCGCATGATCACGATCCTGGGCATCGGGACGGCCCAGGTCGCCCTGGTCTGTGTATGGCGACTGGTAACGATGGTGCGACGCGGAACCGTGTTCTCCCACGCCGCCTTCCGGTACGTGGACGTCATCATCGGCGCGATCGTTGCGGCTGCTCTCGTGTGGTTCGCGGTCACGGCCCTGAATGCGCCCGGCCAACGGGACGACCCGGGCGTCACCCTCATCATGGGCGGGATTGGCGTGGCCATCCTGGGAGTCGCGCTCATCGTGCTCGTGCTGCGGATGCTGCTCGCCCAGGCCGTCGCCCGCGACGTCGAAGCGGCGCAGATGCAGGCCGAGTTGGACGAGGTGATCTGATGCCGATCGCCGTCGACATCGACGTGATGCTGGCCAGGCGGAAGATGTCCGTGGGCGAACTCGCAGACCGCGTAGGGATCACGCCCGCCAACCTGGCGGTACTCAAGAACGGCCGCGCCAAGGCGGTGCGCTTTGCGACGCTCGCCGCGCTGTGCGAGGTGCTCAAGTGCCAGCCAGGCGACCTGCTTCGCTGGGAGGCCGAGGACACCGCGGGCGAATGAACCGTGCCTGCCGACGCGTCATCGCCGATCCCGCTTGCCTTTGACCAGCTCCGTGAGCATCTCGGGGCCGTGCCCGGGGAGATCCCGGGCCTGCTGGAGCTCTGGCCGAGGTGCCCGACCCTCGCGATCCGCGCGGCGTACGGCACGCTCTGGTCGTCATGCTTGCGCTGACCGCGTGCGCGGTTCTGGCCGGGGCGACCTCCCTGCTGGCGGTGGGTGAGTGGATCACCGACGCCCCGCCGTCCGTCCTAGAGCGTCTCGGCGTACAGCCCGATCCGCTGTCCCCGAAGCGGTGCCTGCCGGCGGAGGCGACGGTGCGTCGGCTGCTGGGCCGCATCGACGGCGACGCGTTGGACCGGGCGGTGGGCCGCTGGCTGGCCGACCGGCGCGCTGGGGCCGACGGCCGGCTGCACGCAGTGGCGGTCGACGGCAAGACCCTGCGCGGAGCGGCCAGGGCCACGGGCCGCAAGATTCATCTACTAGCCGCCTGCGACCATCTCTCCGGCCTGGTCCTGGCCCAACTCGACGTTGGCGAGAAGACCAACGAGATCACCTGCTTCCAGCCTCTGCTGGAGACCCTCGCCGATCTGGCGGGCGTGGTCGTGACCAGCGACGCCATGCACACCCAGCGCGAGCACGCCAGCTACCTGCTCGGCCGAGGCGCGCAGTACATCGTGATCGCGAAAGGGAACCAGTGCGCCACGAGGCGCTTTGACACATCCCCGCCGAAGGCGGGACAGACTCGAAGGGAGGTCTGCTGGGTCCGATGGCTGACCTGGATCCGAAAGGTGAAGGGGACCACAGCATGCCAGGAAACCGGCGACCGGGCCCAGGTGCCTGGGGCGGTGCGCCGGGGGACCCGCGCGGTATGGCGAAAGCTTGACTGCCTGAACCCCAATCTCCGGCGGCAGCAATTTACTGCGACCGGAACGGCACCTGAAACCGGTGCCCGTCGTGACCGGGGACGTACTGGTTCGCCCTGGTCAACCTTCGCGGCGGGAGCGATGCCCAACGAGGGCATTGAAGGAGATGAATGGGGCGCCTGGGCCGCGCTGATCGTGTGTCAGAGACGAACGTGGGATCACCGTCCCAGTACGGCTGGCGGTGACGGAGTGCCCGTAGTAGTCGCCGGAGTCACGCCCGGCCGAGGAGAGCGGGAAAGCCGCTCGCAGGGCGAAGGGGCACAGGTGGTACGGACACCGGCGACACCGGGGAGGTATGCGAAATGCAGAGCGCTGACACAGTGCTCGGTGTCCTGAGCGACAGGGGCAGACGCGGTCTGTCTCTGGAACGGTTGTATCGGCAGCTGTTCAGCGAACAGCTGTTCCTGATGGCCTACGGGCGCATCTACGCCAACGGCGGAGCGATGACGCCCGGGGTCGACGGGGAGACACCCGACGGGATGAGCCTGGGAAGAATTCGGGAAATCATCGGCCTGTTGAAGGCCGAGCGTTACCGGTTCTCCCCGGTTCGGAGGGTGCACATCCCGAAGAAGAACGGAAGTCTGCGGCCCCTGGGGCTGCCGACCTGGTCGGACAAACTGGTCGGGGAGGTGGTGCGTCTCCTGCTGGAGGCGTACTACGAACCGCAGTTCTCGTCCAGGTCGCACGGTTTCCGCCCCGGCCGGGGCTGCCACACCGCGCTCGACGAGATCGCTTCGACATGGACGGGCACCACCTGGTTCATCGAGGGCGACATCGCCGACTGCTTCGGCAGTCTCGACCACGAGGTCATGCTCGCGATCCTGGCCGAACGCATCCATGACGGACGCTTCCTGGCCCTGGTCTCGGACATGCTGCGGGCGGGATATATGGAGGACTGGATCTGGCACGCTACCTACTCCGGTGCACCACAAGGAGGAGTGGTCTCGCCGATCCTGTCCAACATCTACCTCGACCGTCTCGACAGGTTCATGGAAGAGGAACTGGTACCGGCCTTCACTCGGGGCGCCACGCGCCGCAGAAACCGGGAGCACGCGAATGTCACTGCGACGATCGGCTACTGGAGACGCAAAGGCGACCGCGCCAAGGTGCGGTCGCTGCGCAAGATCCAGCAGTCGATTCCGAGCATCGACGTGAACGACCCCGGCTACCGGCGGCTGAGGTATGTCCGATACGCCGACGATCACCTGCTGGGGTTCGTCGGTCCGAAGGCCGAAGCCGAAGAGATCAAGGACAAGCTCGCCGTGTTCCTGCACGACGAGTTAAAACTCCGGCTCTCCACCGAGAAAACCTTGATCACACACGCCCGCACCCACAAGGCGCGGTTCCTCGGCTACGACATCTGGACCAAGCACAACGACACCTGGCGGACGAAGGGACGACGAGTCCTCAACGGATCCATCGCCCTCGGCATCCCGCCGGAGACCGTCAACACCAGATGCCGGGCCTACCAGCGCGGACAGGGCAAACCTCTGATCCGCAACGACCTGATCCGCACCAGCGACCACAACATCGTCGCCACGTTCGGGATGGAATACCGCGGCTACGTCCAGTATTTCCAGATGGCAGGGAACATCAACTGGCTGAACAAGCTCCGCCAGTACATGGAACGGTCGATGTTCTCGACCCTGGCTGCCAAGCACCGCCGCCCACCCTGGGTCATGCGAAACCGTCTCAAGAGCACCGTCGACACCCCGTTCGGGAAACGCCGATGCTTCGAAGCGGTCCAACGCGCACCCTCGGGCGCGGTGTTCACCGCCAGGTTCGGCGGCATTCCTCTGCGTCGGCGCACACACGCCCGCCCGATCATCGACGGAGCGTGGCCGACCAGAAAGGGACGCCAGCTCATCGCCCGGCTGACCGCCGGCATCTGTGAATTGTGCGAGTCGCACGACGGGATCACCGTCCACCACGTCAGGCGATTCTCCGGCCTCAACCGATACAGCTCCACGGCCGCACCCCGATGGGTCGAGGCCATGCGGACCAGACGACGGAAGACCCTGATCGTCTGCGACCGCTGCCACGCCGAGATTCATGAGCAGCCGATCGCTCAGTAGCACCACTGGAGAGCCGGATGCGGGGAAACTCGCACGTCCGGTTCGGGGAGCAGCCGCGCGGAAACGACCCCACCGAGGGCACCGCGCCGCGCGGCTGACTCTACGAAGAAGCTCCACAAGCAGCTCAAATCCCTTCCCTGGAAGCAGATCCCGCTGCAGGGCCGCACCCACGACACCGGCCACGGCCGCGGTGAGATCCGCCGCATGAAGGTGTGCACGGCGAACAGCCTGCTCTTTCCCGGCGCCCGCCAGGCCATCCAGCTCAAACGCCGCCGAATGGACCGCAAGACCGGCAAGGTCAGCATCAAGACCGTCTACGCGGCCACCAGCCTCACTGCGGAACAGGCCACACCCGCCGAGCTCGCTCGGCTGATCCGCAGCCACTGGAAGATCGAAGCCCTGCACCACGTCCGAGACGTGACGTTCGCCGAGGACGCCTCCCAGCTGCGAACCGGCTCCGCACCCCGCGCCATGGCGACCTGGCGCAACCTCGCCATCGGCGCCCTTCGCCTCGCCGGGAAGAGCAGTATCGCCGCCAGCCTCCGGCACAACGCCCGCGACGCCAGCCGACCTCTCGCCCTCCTCGGACTCACATGATCAAAACGGCCGTCACGCGACTACGCCGAAGCCCTGGTCCCAGTCCCACTCCGGCGCCGCCGACAATGCCCTCGCCCGCTGCCGCTCGGCCTTGAACAGCGGCCGCAGCGCGGCGAGCCGGGCCCTGGTGCCGTAGGCCCGGCGGGCGGTGACGGGAGTGGTGGCTGCCTCGGTCATGGCGGACATCATCCCGCCCCGCCCGGCTGCCGCTGGATCACCTGGCGTTGCGGTTGACGGTGGCCGAGTCCTTCGAGGATGCAGCGCGAGCGGAGGGAAGTACGAGTAACGCGAGTCTGGTGAGCCCGTCGTCAGCCGTCCCTGCTGCAGTTGTAGCTGGTGTTGAAGCGGTCGACCCGGCAGACGTGGATCTAGACGCCCCACTTCACTTTTGAGCTCGACCAGGACCCGTACCTGACCTGGCCATGCTTCGTGGCCAAGGCCAGACGAGGTGTGTAGGAATGTCCGTGGGAGTCCCAGGTGTGGACGTACAAGGCCGCGCGCTTCCCGTCACCTTTGGTGTCCTTCACCGTGCCCGTGGCGCTGGCTTTGTAGTAGTTGTGGCCCAGGTTGGTCCAGCAAATCCGTGCGCTGCCCCAGGCACCGGTGGTCGAGACGTATGCGTTTCGGCACTGCTGCGCTGCTTGGACAGTGGTGCTGCGGGACGACAGGGTCTGTGCGGTGGCCGGAGCCACCGCCAGGGTCCCGGCGGCAATCCCGGCGACGGCAGTGACACTGACGAGTGTCCTCGTCAAGACATTCGGTTGCATTCGTTCCCCCTTCGGGTCGTAGGGCGGCACCTGACGCGGCTGGCGCACAGGTGGCGATTTTTCTTCCGTTGCGCTCCGCCGACCGTCACCGGACCACGCGAGTACGCGGAAACGCCGGTCGGTTCATGCACGGGCGCATCTCTTCTTGCCCAGATCATTCCCGGGTGCTGCTGACATGTGGATAGCAGTGCGTGCCAGATGCTTAGCGATGGACGCCAGCATCTGCGCGCAAGATTCCATGGCGGTATTCGGTGGGGGTGGAGCCGTAGATGGTGCGGAAGGCTCGGGTGAAGTCGGCAGGGCGGAGAAAGCCCCAGCGGGCAGCGATCGCGTGGACAGGTCGCGTGGCCAGGCACGGGTCGGCGAGGTCGCGTCGCGCGCGTGCGAGGCGCTGCCGGCGGATGTAGGAGGCGACCGTGGCGCCGTGGGTGTGGTTACCGGAAGAGGCGGTGCAGGGTCCGTAGCGAGATGTGGTGAGCGGCAGCGACGGTGGCAGGGGAGAGTTCCGCGTCGCCCAGATGCCGGCGGATGAAGTCCTGGATCTCCAGGAACTGCATGTGCTGGCGGGTCTCGGCGGGTGTCTGGTCTGCGGCATCGATGTGGTGGGCCAGCCATGCGGTGACCAGGTCGATAAGGACGCTGCCCAGCCTTTGGCCGTCGGCCGGCCGGTAGGGGCCCGTGTCGGTGGCCACGTGGGTGAGGAAGCCGGCGAGCAGGCCGCTGACACCTTCGCGTCCTGGCACCCGGGCGGCAAGTATGCGGTCCACGCGGTTCGACGACAGCGGGACCATGGCTCGGGGGATCTGTACCACTACGGAGGCCGCTGTGTCCCGCCCGGCCTCCACGACCGCTGCGTAGGGGCGGGAGGTGGAGTACACCACGAGATCGCCTGCTCCGAGCGGCGCTTCGCACTGGTTTTGGATGATGGCTTGCTGTCCGCGGAGGATGAGCCCCACAGCGTACATTTCGGGGTCGGACTGGCGGATCAGCTGCGGTGTCCGTCGTGACATCATGGACGCGTAGGTCAGGGCAGTCACCTGTGCCCCGCCCAGGTGGCTGGCTTTCAGCGAGGCCCGGAATTCAGCTGCGCGGTCGATGGTGAACTCATTGGGTATCAGCGAGCTTGCCGTGATGTCACGCCAGGCATCCACCCGGTCCAGCACCGGCAGATCCTGACTGTCGAACACGTTCTCCAGCATTGAGCCCATCCCCCTCTTTGCCTGGTCTGTGCGGTCGTTTCCACCTCGGTCGTCGTGAAGATCCGGTGCTCGGCCATCACCTCACGCAGCCACCAGGCGTATCCGGCCTTGCCTCACCTTCCCGGGCTGGAGGGCTGCGGCGACGGCGGCGTCCAGGTGCCGCCGCAGGTTGCGGGTAAGGACGAGTGCAGTTGCCCAGTTCGACCGCCCCGGTCCGCGGGGCGAGCCTCGGGGCGGGCTGAGGCCCTCCGGCCCGGGTGTCAGCGGCCGATACCAGGAGCTGCGGCGAGGCCCGGCCGCGACCTTGTACGGGCTCCGGCCGGGGGTGGGCTGCATGGCGGTGACGTTCAGGCAGCTAGGACGTCGCGCAGCTCGGGCACGGCGGGCTGGTGGTGGTGCTGGGCGGGGATCGACCGGTATAGGTCCGTGGCGCGGGTGCGGACCAGCCCTTCGCGGTAGTCGGCGGGGAGGGCGGTCAGGGCGGCAGTCGCGCGCTGGCACGCTTGCTCGGTGTCGCCATCGTGGTGGGCACACGCGGCGGCGTCGAGGTTGTCCAGGGTGCGGGTCATGCTGCTGGTCGGCGCGGACAGCTCCAGGGCCCGGGCCTGACTCTCGTGGGCCCGCTGGTTGTCGCCGAGCGTGGTCAGCGCGTGGGACCGGTGGACGTGGTGTTTCTGCTCGCCGTAGGTCAGCCAGGTGTCGGCCCGCTGGCCGCTGTCGAGCCGGTTCATGAGTCGGTCGGCCTCGGCGAGCGCGTCGCGGGCCTGCTCGTCCTGGTGGGACAGGGCGTAGGCGCGGGCGGCGACGGCGGCTGCCAGGGTCGCGGCGGTGGTCGTGGCGGTGCCGGCGGTGTGGCGGGCCTGCTCGGCGAGGTCGGCCGCCGTTTTCGGGGCGCCGTAGTTCAGCGGCACCATCGCCGTGCGTGCCAGGACCCAGGCGTGCAGCTGCGGGTCGCCGGATTCGGTGGCGGCGCGGGCGGCGGTGGTGAACCAGCTGCGGGCCTCGCGCCTGTTGCCGAGGTCGTGGAGCACGATTGCGGTCATGCCTGCCATTTGGCCGGCTGTCCGGCACAGCCGGACCCGGATTCCGGCGGGCTGCGGGGTGGCGAGCAGGGGCCGCAGGGTGGCGAAGTCGCTGACGAGGTCCGTCAGGAGGCGGGCCGGGGCCTGGCCGTGGTAGCCGTAGCCGTAGGCCTCTGCCGCGGCCTCCAGGTCGGGCAGATCGGCCGGGGTGTGGGCGGCCAGGGCGTGGTCGAATGACTCGCGGGTGTCGGTCAGGACGGCCAGAGCGGTGCCGGTCAGTCCTGCGGCGAGAGCGCCGCGAAGCAGCTCACGGCGCTTCATGGGGTCTTCTCCATCGTCGAATCCCGTGCTGGGCATGTGGGCGGTGTCTTCCCAGGGTCGCTCAGCAAGCCCGATCAGGGCACCGGGAATGCGCAAACCGTCGGCGATCCGCTCGATGGTCTCCAGGGCGGCCACCGCTCCGTCGCCGCGAGCGATCTGGCTGACGCGGCCGGGTTTCATCCCGCAGGCTTCACCGATGCGGTAGGAACCGATGCCCGCCCGGTTGGCCATGGCGAAGACCGCTGAGAAGTTGCGGCGGAGCACGGCCTGCACGAAGTCCGGGTCGACCAGCAGCTGGCGTGAAGCTGTGCTGATGACGGAGGGAAATCCACGGTGGTCCCCCGGCTCATGATGATGTGACGGCCAGTTAGGTCACGACGGATGCCCATCGTGGGCACCCAGCATGGGCTTATCACCCATTCGAGCCGACGGGTTGACTGGGCGAGTGCCCGCGCGGCAGGCCGGATTTCCGGCCTCGCGCGTTCCTGACCGGCGCAGCCCCCCGGGGGTCGTCCCCCGTGGCTCCTAGTGGTGGTCGGCGTGAGAATGTGAGCTGTCCCGAGTTTCGTGGAGTCCGGTGATCTTGTTTTAGGCGGACTGCGGGGTGGCTTCCTGTTGTCGCCACCAGTCGCGTTCGTACTCGGCGGGAGGTACGTAGTCGAGGGCGGAGTGGAGCCGTTCTTCGTTGTACCACCTGACCCATTGGAAGATCGCCCGCTCGACCTGGTCGAAGTCCCGCCAGGGCCCTTGCCTCTCGATCAGCTCGGCCTTGAAAGTGCCGTTCAGGGCCTCGGCCATCGCGTTGTCGTAGCTGTCCGCGACCGAGCCGACCGAGGCGGCGGCGCCGATCTCGGACAGCCTCTCGGTATACCGAATGGATACGTATTGCGAGCCGCGGTCGCTGTGATGGATGAGGCCGGAGTCTTTCTTGATCTGGCGTCTCCACTGAGCTGCCCCGAGTTTCGTAGAGTCCGGTGATCTTGTTTCAGGCGGACTGCGGGACTTGCTCCTGGCTCCGCCAGAAGTCCCGTTCGTACTCGGCCGGCGGTACGTAGTCGAGCGCGGAGTGGAGACGCTCTTCGTTGTACCACGTCACCCACTGGAAGATCGCCCGCTCGACCTGGTCGACGTCTCGCCAGGGCCCCTGCATCTCGATCAGCTCGGCCTTGAAGGTGCCGTTCAGCGCCTCGGCCATGGCGTTGTCGTACGAGTCCGCGACGGAACCGACCGACGCGGAGGCGCCGACATCGGCGAGCCGGTCGGTGTACCGAATCGATACGTATTGCGACCCGCGGTCGCTGTGATGAATGAGACCGGAGTCCTTCTTGATCCTCCGTCTCCACAGCGCCATCTCCAGTGCATCTAGCGGGAGTTTGGTCCGCATGTGGTTTGCGACCTGCCAGCCGACGATCATCCGTGAGTACACGTCCAGGACGAACGCCACATAGGCTCAGCCCGACCACGTTCGCACGTATGTCATGTCTGCCACCCAGAGTTGATCGGGGCGGGTGGCGGTGAAGTCGCGGTCGACCAGGTCCGGCGGGCGGGGCGCCGACGGCTCCGGCACGGTGGTCCGCCGCCGCTGCCCGCGGATCACGCCCTGCAGGCCCAGCTCGCGCATCAGCCGCTCGACGGTGCAGCGGGCCGCGTCGACGCCCTTGCGCCGCAGGGCGCGGGTGATCCGGCGGGTCCCGTAGGTGCCGCCCGACTCGGCGTGGATCTCTTCGATCAGCGGCATCAGCTGCTCGTCGCGGAGTCGGCGGGCCGACTTCGGCCGTTTCCTGCGGGCGTAGTAGGCGGACTCGGACCAGCCGAGCACCCGGCATACGGGCCCGACCCCGAAGCCGTCTTCTTTCAGGCTGTCGATCACCTGGTCGGCCTCGTCCGGGGACAGTCGAGCTCCTGGGCAAAAAGCGCACTCGCCGCTTTGAGGATCTCGTTCGCCCGCCTCAACTCGGCATTCTCCTGGCGGAGCTGCCTCAGCTCCTCACGCTCGGCTGTGGTCAGCCGGTCATCCCGCTCGCCGGCGTCCGCCTCGGCTTGGCGGACCCAGCCGCGCAGGGCCTCCTTGTGAATGCCCAGGTCCTTGGCGACGTGCGCGATCGGGCGGCCGGTGGCGCGGACCTCGCGGACGGCCCGCTCGCGGAGTTCGTCAGGGTATTTACGTGGTGCTGGCACTGCTCGTGGTTCTCCTTCGGGCCAGGATCATAAGCCTGGCTTCAGGGACTCCACGAAACCGGGGTCAGCTCAAGTCGCGGAGGATGCGGGCGGCCATGTGGTGTGGAAGTCGATGGCCTCGGTCATGTGTCCGAGAGCGTGCAGGGTCTGGCCGATGCCGTCGTAGGCCAGGGCCTGGCCGAGACGGTTGCTGGTGGAGTGCTGGAGTGCCTCGCACGCCCAATACGTTCAAGGCCTGGTCGTGGCTGTTCTGTTCTCGCAGCAGGGTGGTCTGTTCGAAGTGAATGGCTGCTTTGGCTGAGGGAGGGGTGGTGTGTCCCAGCAGGGCCGTGGCGTCGGCGAGGTGGCTCTCGACCCTGGCGTGGTGGCTGGCTTCCCGGTTAAGGCGGGCGAGAAGGGTTAGGGCGTCGATTGGGAGGTATTGATCGGCTGCTGTCTCGCGGTACACGGCCAGGGCTTGGCGGGCGCAGTGGGCGGCCTGTTGTTGCACAGGCTCGGGCCGGTCCGGTCGTAGGGGCCGTGCTGCTGGTAGAGGGCCGGGGCGTGCTCCAGGCGGGTACGGGCAGCGTCGGGTTCGTGACGCCATGAGTGGGACCAGGCCCCAGAGTGCGGCCTCGCGGTGTTCGGCGATTTGCACTAGTTGCCCGGATTGCGTGTATGCGGTCATTGAGCTTGCGACTGAGCAATAACCGGTGGGTTCCTTGTGATGGGCACTTGGCCGTATTACTTCTCTGCCGGGCGAGAAGCCGGAAAGATGATGACATGACGGATAGGGTGAAAGTGGTTGTTACGGCGGTGGCGGTGCTATGCGGCCTGACTGCGGTGGGGCTGACAGTCCTGGCGCTGATGGCGGACCTGGACACCGCCGACCAGGCTGCAAGCGTCATCGGGGCGGTCGTCGGGCTCGCCGGGTTGGTGGTGTCACTCTTCAGCCTGCACCGCGCTGAAGCTGCGCCGTCTGGCGGCAGCCCGGTGGAGGCGAGCGGAGCCCACTCGATCGCGGTCAGGGGCAGCGCCGGTTGCGCCGTCACCGGTAATCGACGCCAAGGCGCGCGGCCTGTGGATCCCGCCGTCGTGCCGCCCGTCCCGTCGGGCGGCACAGGCGGAGAGCCGGCCGGGCCTGTGCGGTCGCTGGGCGAGCGCAGCATCGCCATCGGTGGAAACGTCGGCTTCGCCGACACCGGCGACGAGGGAGGCTCAGCGTGACCTCATGGTGGAGGAACCTGCTGCGGCCCACCGCCGTGCAGGCGATCGGAGAGGGTTCCGTGGCGGTAGGCGGTGACGCCTTTGCCGTCGTTACCGGTCACAACAACACGCTGACCTTCCATCCCCCGGGTCCGAACCTGCAGCAGAGGTGGCTGGAATGGGACGATCTGGTCGGCAGGACCCGAACGCCCCGGTCCCCGTCGGCACTGCTGGAGGCACACCGTGCGGTGGTCCCCTTCCGCGGCCGCGTGGAAGTGCTGGAAGAGTTGGCGGCCTGGAGTGCCGAACCGGGCTTCGGCGTGCACCTGGTGTACGGGCCAGGTGGGCAGGGCAAGACCCGGCTCGCCCGCCGTTTCACCGACGAGCTGCTTCAGGAAGACTGGAACGTCCTCTGGCTCGGCCGTCACGCTGCGGTCGCCGATCTGGCGGTGCTCAGCAGCCCGCCCGGCCCGATAGTCGTGGTCGTCGACTACGCGGAAACGCGTCCGGACCAGTTGCTCGCCCTGCTGCGTGCGGCCCTGCGCAGCCCGGACACGACACCGTTCAAGGTGTTGCTGCTGGCCCGGACCGCCAACGACTGGTGGCCGGAGTTTCAGGACCGCGCCCGCATCGAGGACCTGTACTCGGTGGCGGGCACGCTCTTGCCGCCGCTGGAGCCGCGCGTCGCCGACCGCATCGACGCCTATCGTCAGGCCATCGACGCACTGGCCGGCGCCCTGTCGCAGGTGCCGGAGCAAGAGGGCTGCGACTGGTCGGCGCTGACGGCGCGCGTGCTGGCCCTCCCCGCGGAGCGGTTACAACGCCCGGGTATGGAGTGCGCACTCACCCTGCATATGACCGCCCTCGCCGACCTGCTGGACGCAGGCGTGGAAGCCGACGACGAGAGCCATGACCGCCCGCCGCCATCCCCCGCCGCGACCGGGTCGGCGGAGGAGCGATTGCTGAGCCACGAACGAGCCTACTGGCGAGCCGTTGGTGAGGCGTCGGGCGTGAGCCGGACCAAGACCGTCGAGACTGCGCTGGCCGCTGCGCTCCTCTGCGGCGCGCACGATCAGAAGGAGGCCCGCGCCCTTCTCGCCCGGGTGCTGGGCCTGGAACACCACAGTCCGGACACCCTCGGCACCCTCAGCGAATGGATCGCCCAGCTGTATCCCCCGCCCGACCGGACGCAGGTCTGGGGCAGCCTCCACCCGGACCGGCTCGCCGAGTTCTTCGTCGGAGGATGTCTGGCCAGCGACCCCGGACTGCCCGAACGGCTGCTGGACGGCGCCAGCGAGGCCCAGGCCACTCGCCTGCTGACCGTCTCCGCACGCGCCGCCGGCCATCCCGCTCACCGCGGCCATCTGGACGCAGGCCTCACACAGCTGTGTGTCCGGCACGCGGACATGCTGGCCACGGCGGCCATCGACGTGGCCGTCCATGTGGAACGGCCGGACCCACTGCTGGCAGCCCTGCACCAACTGGCCGATGCCCCTGACCCGGATTCCATGCAACTGCTCCGGCTCGCCGGACACCTTCCGCGCCCCACCCACCGGCTGGCGGACTTCGCACTGCACCTGGCGCGGCGGTTGGTGCGGCTGCACCGGGAGTGGGCCGCACAGGACCCCGCGCGTCTGCCCGACCTTGCTGGGCAACTGCGTCTGCTGTGCTGCCGACTCGGTGACGCGGGGCTCTGGGCGGAGGCGTACCAGGTGGCCCGTGAAGTGCTACGGCTGCTCAGACCCCTCGCCCGCCAGGATCCGCGCACCTACGAGGTGCAGCTCGCCGCATGCCTGCTGAACATCTCCGTGGCGCTGGGAGCATCGGGGCGGCGCGAGGCGGCGGTATTCCCCGCTCACCAGGCCGTCCGGCTCTACCGGCGGATCGGCCAGTGGGACGGTGGAGCGTCCCTGCCCGAACTGGCGCACGCCCTGAACGCCGTCTCCAATACTGAAGGGGAACTGGGTCGGCTGCCCGCGGCCCTGGCCGCGAGCCGGGACGCCATCGCGGTACGCCGGCATCTGGTCGACCGGCACGGCGACGCGTTCCGGCCCGACCTGGCGACCGCACTGAACAATCAGGCCGTCCGTCTGCAGCAGACCGGCCGCCTACACGAGGCGCTCGGTGAAGCGCGCAAGGCCGCCGAGCTGTACCGCACCCTGGCACAGGACCGTCCGGACGCCCACCGTGCCGGTTTGGCCATGAGCCTGGGCACCCTGTCCTCATGTCTGGGCGACGCCGCTCGGCATACCGAGGCACTGCGGTGCGCTGAAGAGTCCACGGACATCCGGCGCGAGCTGGCGCGCGAGCGCCCCGCCGCCTTCCAGCCCGCCCTGGCCTGCAGCCTGAACGCCCTCGCGATCGACTTGGAGGAGATGGGACACCAGAACAGGGCCCTGGCCACGGCCGAGGAAGCCGTCGACCTCTACCGGGACCTCGCCCAACGCGATCAAAGCGCCTACGCGGAGCCGTTGGCCATGAGTCTGAACACCCTGGCATGCCAGCTGGAGAAGGCGGGCCGGGCCCCACAGGCCCTGGCGGCCGCTCAGGAGTCCGTGGACCTGTACCGACCCATCGCGGCGAGGACCCCCAGTGCGCACCGGGCCGACCTCGCCATGGCGCTGAACACGCTCGCCAACGAGTTGGCACAGGCGGGCCGCGGCGACGAGGCACTCGAGGCCGCCCAGGAGGCCGTGAACCTTTACCGAACCCTGGCCGACCAGCACCCGCGACCCCATCTCGCCGCCCTGAGTACGGCGTTGAACACCTTCGGCCTGCATCTCAAGGCCCTCGGCCACCGTGCCGAGGCCCTTGAGATGTTCGACGAAGCCATCGGAATCAGCCGCCGCGCGACGGCCACGCCCCGGGCCGACGCAGCTCTACGAACACTAGCCACAGCGCTGGCGAACCGGGCGGTGTGCCTGTCCGACCTGCACCGGCCACAGGAGGCGCTGCACACCGTCGAGGAGTCGGTGAACGTCTACCGGGAGCTGATACCCAAGGAACCGCAAGCCTACGAGCCGAAGCTCGTCACGGCCCTGTCCATCCGCCACTTGCTCCTCGTTGTCCTGGGACGTACCGACGAGGTGCCAGAGGCAGTACAGGAGACGCTGCGGGTCCGGGCAACCCTGGTGCGGCGTGACCCCGCGGCCCACCTGACGTGCTACGGCGAAGAATTGACCCTGCTCGGAGTCACGTTCGCCGGTCGGGGACGATACGGCGAGGCGGCGGGTCCACTGGGCAAGGCGGCGGCCATCTACCGGGAGCTGGTGGCCGAGGATTCGCAGCACCGGCCGGTGCTAGCCCAGAACCTGTTGGCCCTGATGTATGCGCTGACGCAGGCGGGCCGCCACGGCGAGGCGTTGCCGGTTGCCGAAGAGGCGGTCAAGGTCTGGGGCGACTCCCCTCCTGCAGATGCGGCCCACCGGTCCCTGCTTGTATGGGCCATGTGCGCGCTCGGCATCCAGCGGCACGTCCACGGCCAGCCCGAGGCCGAGGACATACTGCGCACGGCCGCAGACATGGCCGCAGACCTGCCCGACGACACGCTGGGCCCGGTGCGCCAGCGCCTGCAGAGCGCGGCGCTGGCCAGCCTCGGCACGCACCTGGCAGAGAGTAACCGACCGGAGCAGGGCCTGCCCCTCCTCGCACGGGCCGCAGACCTGCCCCTGGGAACGGATGAGGAGGCACAGGCCGCTCGAGCGAGCCTGCTGATCGTCTATGGCCACCACCTCGCTACCGACGCCGCCAACCATGAAGCGGCCCTCGCGATGACCCGAGACGCCGTGCGCGTCTATGACGAGATCGCCGCGCAGAACCCGGAGGTCCACCAGCGCGAGGTGCCCTGGGCACTGGCCCACCTCGGCCTGCGTCTGACGGAGACCGGGCGACACGAAGAAGCCGCACAGGCCACCGACCAGGCGGTCATCCTGAGCCGCCGGCTTGTGTCCTCCGACTCCACCGCACACCGACTGCGCCTCGCCGTCTCGCTGTACGCACAGGCCCGAACCCACTGGCAGGCCGGGAGGGCGGAGGCGCAAGCCCGGGAGCACATCACCGAGGCCCTCACCATCCTGCGCGCCCTGGCCGAGCAGACCCCCGGTCTGGTCACCGCTTACCTCAAAGACGCGGAACAGACGTACGACAGGATGCACCGACCCGCCCGGCGCCGCATGTGAGGGGCCCTGCGTTTTCCGGACAGTCTGATTGCTGTCGTTCTACGCTACGAGTTGGGCGGCGTGATACTGACTCAACACTTCGGCCGGTGTGC
>NZ_JBEXFG010000045.1:0-52649 GCF_040606675.1 Streptomyces sp. NPDC005393
CCGACAGCCAGAAGACCGGGGACGTGCTCTTCTACGACTGGGGACAGGGCGAGGGCGTCAGCCACGCGGCGATGCAGGTCGGCTACGGCCCCGACGCGACGTCCCCTTCCTGGAAGGGCAACTACGTCGACCAGCACACCAGCAACCGGTACCACGCGTTCTGGTCGCTCAAGCCCTACAACGCCGCCTGGGCGACGACCACGGTCTACTTCATGCACATCGACGCCGCCAACTGACACGACGTCAGTAAGCTTGTGAACCGGAGATAGCATGCCCCCCGTCAAGTCCACATGGCGTACGACGACGGCCATCAGCGCGCTGACCGTCGCAACCGTCGGCGGTATCGTCGCGCTCGGCGGCGCGGACGCCGCGTCCGGCAGCCCGCAGACCGGCGCCGGCCTGGTCCAGGCCGGCGCCGCTCAGCTGCCCAGCGTCAAGAGCGCCTTCACGGGCGCCATCAAGGCGGCCCGCACCTCCCAGGCTCCCCCCGCCTCCGCCGTCGGCGATGTGTCCACCCTCAAGGCCGGTCAGGCCGCGCCGATGGCCGGCTCCTCGGTACGCCGGCGCCAGCTGTCGGACGGACTGTCCACCCTCGCCAAGCACTTCACCCCCCAGCAGGCCAAGCATGAGGCGGTCGGCCTGCGCAACGCCGTGGCCGGCGAGGCCGATCCGACGTTCCGCAACCTCGGCAGCGGAGCGTCCAAGGTGGACTTCACCCGGGTCGGTGTCTCCGGCTCGACGGCGACCGTCCAGGCCAAGGTCACCCTGTGGGCGAAGTTCCAGCAGCAGATCGACGGCAAGTGGGTCACGGCCAACCCCGTCAACGTCATGAACTACACCGCCACGCTCGTCAGGAACGCCGAGGGCGACTGGCTGGTCGACTCCCTGACGGGCAACTTCGCCCCGAACGAGGGGCCGTGACACCTCTCCGTATCGCAGCCGGTGGCCTGGCCTCCGTCCTGGTCGCCGCCCTGGCCACCGGCTGTGCGAACACCGCCGCCCCGCCGAGCGCGCGGCAGCAGGTCATCGACCGGGTCCACCACGCCTATGAGCGGACGACGGCGCTGCCCGCCGTGTCCGCCGCCCTGACCGAGACCGTCGCGTCCGGCACCAGCGCCGTGGCGCAGGGCAAGGGCACGGCCGTCTGGGAGTTCCCCCACCGGAGGGGCGAGACCCGGATGACGGTGAACGGACAGACCCCGGTGATCGCGCTCCGGGTCGAGGACACCTTCTACGAGGGCCGGACGCGGAAGGCGCTGGCCGGCACCGGACGGGACCTCGCCCGGACGGGCGCGCGCAACCCCACGGCGATGCCGCAGATCCAGGCCCCGGGGCTCGACCCCTTCCAGCTGACGACCCTGCTGGGCGCCACCTCATGGCCCGACACCCTGGAGAGCGCGCAGCCGGTCGTCACATCCGACGACAGCGGCCAGCACACCGAATACCAGCTCGGTATCCGAACGGCCCGACTGGCGACCCATGCCAAGGGGGCCGACCGCACCTGGCTGACCGCGATGTCGCGACACCCGGGCGGGGCGGTCGTCACGGTGGCCGCCAGGCTCTCCCACGGCCGCATCAGCACGCTCTCCGCGCAGCTCCCCATCCCCAAACCGCACTCCCTCGCCAAGGAGCCCAAGGGGGCGAGCATCGCGCCCACACCCAGGCCGATGACCGTCCTCGTGTCCGCGGAGTTCTCCTATGTGAAAAAGCCTCAGCCCCTTGTCATCCCCTCGTAAAGAAGGGGGCGGCCGCGGGCCGGCCCCTTGTCGTGGCAGGAAGCCATGACAAAGGCACGACCAGGGCATGACGTGGTACTTCACGGGAACTCGGAGCGGCATGGAGACGCTGAACCGATGGGAACGAGTCCTGGAGCGCTGGGAGGAAGCGCTCGTCGCCAAGGTGTTCCGCAGTGAGCCTGTCGAGCTCCTCGGTGCCCTGCAACGGGAGTGCGACGACCATGCCGTGGTGTGCGGCCCACACCGGGTGGTGGTCCCGAACGTCTATGACGTCGCGCTGTCCGACGCGGTGTACGAGGAGCTGGAGCGACGCGGCTGCTCGGTGGGAGAGGAGCTGACGGACCACCTGATGCGGCACGCGGAGGAGAACGGCTACGAATGGGCGGGCCCGCCCACCGTGCATGTCACCCGGTCCAGCACCGTACCCAACGGCCGGTATCAGGTGGCGAGCAACCCCATGTCCCACATCCGCGCCGACGCGTTCACCGCCCCGGTCCCCGGCTGACGCCGGGCCCGGCGCGGCCCGCATCGGCCCGAGACAACATGTGTCTGATGGCCGAGGGACCCCACGACAGCGTCGGTGAAAGCGACGGCCGCGGCGCCACATCCGCCTTCGTCATCAACGACAACTCCTGCGAGACGCTCCGCGCCTCGCAGGCCCTGATGTTCGAGGACGTGCAGAACGCCACGATCACCGGCAATACGTTCGCCACCCCGACCGACCACGCCATCGGGCTCGCCGACCACTCCACCGGAGCGCATGTCGGCGGCAACACCCTCCACTCCGGCATCGGCTATGAGGTGGGCATCGACGCGTCGTCGAGGGCGGGCTACGAGGGCCCTGAGCCCGGCGGAGAGCCGTAAGAGCCTCGGGGAGGAGGAGAGGGGGGCGGGGCCGCACGACCCCGCCCCCGGCCTCGGCTTCGCCCTGAGACCTCGCTCGATCGCTCTCCCCCGCCAACGCCCGTCGCGGCGACAGGGAATGCCTCACAATGGCGCTACCACCTCAGGGGGAGAGTTCATGACGGAGTTGCGCGCCGAGCTCGTGGTGCCTCAGGGCAGACAACGCCGCGCACGGGGACGGGCGCTCATCGCCTGCGGCTGGACCTTTCGGATCGTCGGTACGCTCTTGGGCCTCATCGGAATTCAGCGAGGCCGCATGGCCGGCACCGGCCAGCTGGTCATCCACCTGGGCGAATCACCGGTGGTCATCCCGTTCTGGGGGAGACTGCTCATCGCGCTGACACTCAGCGCTGCCGGAGTCCTGCTCTTCCTGGTGGGACGCGTCCTCGCAGGCCGCGGACGGCAGCACATCGCGCATATCATCCGCTCCCTGACCGAGATCGACGGAAGGCCCTTCGTTCTCTATCTCCGGCCGTTCGCCGACGACCTGGCGGGAGCCCGGATGCCGACGCATACCCCCGCCGCTTCTTTGGGGTCCTTGTTCCGCCTCTCGGGACGCACCCAGGAGGAGTCGCTTCGCGAGATGTTCCGGGACTTCGGCACCATGGTCGCCATCGGCAGACCAGGTGAGATCCTTCCTCTGCCGGGTGCGCTGCGCGCCTATCTGCCCGTCGACGACTGGCAGGACACCGTCCGCCACCTCATTGCCAGGGCACGGCTGGTCGTCATGGGCGCGGGGCCGGGGCCGGGAACGATCTGGGAACTGGTCGAAGCCGTACGCACCGTCCAGCCGGCCCAGCTCGTCCTGGTCGTTCATCACGAGGCGGACGTCTACGAACAGTTCAGGAAGGCCGCCGCCGCGGAGTTCGCCGCCCGGCTGCCGCGACTACGCCGGGAGAAGGGCCCGCACTGGCTTCCTCCGGCCCTCCCCGACTATCCGCCCATCCGCCACCCTGAACGGCTCACTTGGGACTACGTTCTCAAAGGAGTGATCTACTTCGAACCCGGCTGGAAGCCCCGCTTCCTACGCTTCGACCCGACCGCCCTGCGTCGTCGCACCCAGTCGACGATGACCAAAAGCGTCAACCGTTCCCTGGAGCAGGTTCTGCGATATCTACGGGATGCGGGCCCTCCGTCGCCCAACCGCTAGGACCGCTCAGCGCGTCCTCGCCGCGCCCCGCGGCCATACGGTGCGGACCGGGACACACCTCCCACGGCGCTGTCGACGGTTGCCCCGACCTTACAGGTCACAGGACGAGAGCGAAGAAGCCCAGAAGGTAGGAGAGACAGAAGATGACCGGCACCCACTGCTCGACATGGGTCAACGGCAGGTACCTGCGCCAGTCGCGGCCCTCACCGAGCGCGCCCCACTCCGCTCGGGAGTAGGCGTACGCCGGCAGTCGCTCCTCGAAAGCCCCGATCACAGCGTACTTGGCGGCATTGAGCTGCCGGTACGAACGCACCATGACGAACCACGCGGCGCACTGGCCGAGCAGAATCACCAGGCCCGCGACGAGAGGCCAGACCGACACCCCGGTCAGTGCCTGGTCCGAGACCGCCGCCACCACCGCCACCACCGCACTGTTGAGCGACAGGAAGAAGGTGTTGGTCAGGTTGCGCCGGGCACTGACCCGGTCCGCCATCTCCACACACAGCTTGTACTGGGCCAGTATCGCCTCCTGGTACTGCTCACTGGCCGCCGAGTAGTCGGACGGGCCGATCTCCGTGTTCCACAGCGCATCCCCGAGATCGCTCATGCCACCAGCATGCCGAACGGGGCGGACGAGCGCAGGCCCTCGTGCCGACTCTCCGACCGTGCGTGGGGGCGGACACGTCCCGCTCACGGAAATTCGGGTATTTCGAGGTCACGACTCTTTCGGACGGCGCCCGACAGGTCCTGCATGGTGAGTCCGAACCTGACAACGAGCCAACCAGTGATCAAAAGCAGGCCGACGACCTGGAATCGGCGCGCCCAGTGGACGTTCCGACGGTAGCCGAGCGGCTTCAGCACGGGGCCGAGTCGCAGCGCGATTCTCGTGTCGAGGGCCAACAGGGCGCGCGGGAAACCGAATCGCAGGGAGACCACCGTCGGATGCCAGCCGTACGTGAAGGTGATGGCCGCGGCGATGCGCTGCCGGACGGGTCCGTCCGCGGCATCGTCGGGCAGCGGGTGAGGCAGCACAGCGGAGGCCCGCCGCCGGAATTCGTCGTAGGTCACCGGATCCGTGGGCACCAGGATGATCAGTTGCTCCGGGCGCAACAGCGCCACCACTTGGCGCAGTTCCCAAAAGAGCGCGTGGCCAGTCCCGCAGCGCATGACCACCAGGCGGCAGCGCAGCAGCAGCGACAAGACGGCCGACCGCCAGTCCTCGTCGGCCGGGACCTTCCCGCGCGCCGCTCCCGGAGCCGAGCGGCCGAGATCCAGCGCGATAAACGGTCCCACCCCCTGGACCACATCGGCCACCGCCTCCTCCAAGGAGGTGAACGCTCCTAATCGCGACGGTTCGGCCGCCTGCGCGTCGTCCTGAAAGGAGCGCAGGAACAGCACGGGGCGGCGGATGTCCGTACGCAATGCCATGGAGGCGTTCCGCACCCGCGAGAGTCGTTCGGCCCTGTACCCCACGCGGAGCCCGGTCCAGGCCATGACGGCGAAAGCTCCCGCGGCGAGTAGTCCGGTCCTGTCGAAGGCGAAAAGCCCAGCCAACACGAATGCGGCGACGATGAATACCACCCCAAGGACCGGCAACAGCCCGCGCGCGACGATGTGACGCCGCCAGCGCACCCTTCGCGGTGCGATGTCGCCCAGAACGGCCGGCACCTCGCGTCTCCGCCGTACCGGTCCATGCCGCAGCACGGCTCTCATGAGCCACTCGTCCCGTGGTTGCTCGCGCCACTCCCCCGTCAGGCTGAATCCTTGTCGCTCCAGGCGATCCCTGCGCGTCGGAACGTCGAGCACCCACACGGCAAGCTCGCCCGCCCCCTCCGTCGCGGCCCGGCGCATGGCGGCGGCGAGAAGTCCTGTCTCCACCTCCCGCATCGGGTCGTGCGGCGGGAGCTCCCATGTGCTGATCTCCCATGAGTCCGGACGGTTTTCACGGAGGCGTGTTCCGATCTCCCCCACCCGTACGCCATTCCGGGTGGCCACGGCGGCAAACGTCTCCCCCGCACGCACGGGCGCGACAGCACGTATGTCGAGCCCTGACCATGAGCGGTCCAGCACCGCGCGTACCGTCGCGACGAACAACACGCTCTCCGCCTGCCCCGGCACGGACACCTCCAGGGTGTGCGGGTCCTCGCGGGGCTCCAGCCCTCTTCCGGGCTCGCCCACCACCAGGAACCGCACCCTGTACGGTCCCAGCTCCTTCTCGGCGCACCACTCCACCGCTTCCACCACTCCCAGCGGAATGACCGTGGGTGTGTCCCCCGAGGACCATTCGATCCGGATGCTTCGCCCTATGAGCTCAGCGGTCCCCTCAACACCCTTCAGTCTCTTGACCGCACGGGGCAACAGCTCGCGGGGGACTGCCCCCATCGGCGTGGCGCCGATCGCTTCCGCGAGGGCATCCCGCAGCCGGTACGCCATCGCTCGGTCGCGCCGGTGGAACCGCACGATGTACGGGTCGAGACCCTCCGGCGGGTCGGACCCGAGCACATCGGCCACAGGGTCCGCGCCGGGCCGGGGAAGGATCCTCAGCGCACCCCATCGCCCGCCTTCCGGAAGGGTCACTTCGACGCCTGCCAAGGCCGTGACGGGGATGGAGCGGCCGTTGAGGGCCTTGAGTAAGGAGTGCTTCTGAAACGGTGTGTAGTAGCGGAATGCGCACCGTGCGCCATCGAATTCCACCGTGCATGTGCTGCCTTGAAGAATGATGGGCGGGTCGAAGCCGTCAGCGACCATACGGGCACCGTAGCCTGCTACCCGAATTGCCGGAACGGCCTCGAAGGGAGTCAGCGATGACCTCCGACAGTGGTATCCCACGACGCGTCACGCTCGGCACCTGGCCGACGCCGCTCGAACCCGCGCCACGGCTGGCCCGCGCGCTCGGGCTCGGCGCCGACGACCTCTGGGTCAAGCGGGACGACCTCATCGGGCTCGGCGGTGGCGGGAACAAGGTGCGCAAGCTGGAGTGGATCTGTGGCGCGGCGCTGGCCGACGGAGCCACGGTTCTGGTCAGCACGGGCGCGCCGCAGAGCAACCACGCGCGGCTGACCGCCGCCGCCGGTGCCCGGCTCGGACTTGACGTCGTCCTGGTGCTCGCCGGGGCACCCGGGGCGTCGGCGTCCGGCAATCTGGCGCTCGACGGACTCTTCGGCGCCACGGTGGTGTGGGCCGGGGACGTCGACGGCAAGGGGCTCGCCGCCACCGCGGAGCGGGTGGCCGAGCGGCTGCGACGCGACGGCAGCATACCGGCGCTGATCCCCTTCGGCGGCTCCAGTGTGCTGGGGGCGCGCGGCTACGCGGAATGCGGGCGGGAGCTGCTCGCCCAGGACCCCGGCCTGGAGACCGTCGTTGTCGCGGTCGGCTCCGGCGGCACAATGGCCGGGCTGATCGATGTGCTGGGCTCCGCGCGTGTGCTGGGCGTGCACTGCGGTGCCGTCGCCGATCCGGCCCTGACCGTGTCCGAGCTGGCCTCCGGCCTGTCCGGCGCGGACTGCGCTCCGCAGGCGCTCCGGCTGCGGTTCGACCAAGTGGGTGCCGGCTACGGCGCCCTGACCGAGCCGGTCATGGCCGCCATGACCCTGGCCGCCCGCACCGAGGGCCTCATCCTCGACCCGGTCTACACCGGGCGCGCGATGGCCGGTCTGGTCTCGGCGGTGGCGGACGGCGGCATCGTCGCCGGGCGACGTACGGTCTTTCTGCATACGGGCGGTCTGCCCGGACTCTTCGGCCACCCGGCGGCGCTCACATACGCCGAAGCCGAGCTTTCCGTCGCGGACGGGGAGGGCCCCGCTGCGAGCTGAGGCGCTGGTGGAACGGCACCGTCGCGCGCTGAGATCACCTCATGCACACGACGCCACCGGACTGGAACCACTGCGGAGTCGGTGAGCCGAAGCACCCCGGCACGCTCGCGCATGCCCTGCCGTACGCCCGGCGCGCGCCCGGCGGTTCAAGAGCGCATAAAGAACCGTGAGGCGCTTGAGCAAACAGGCTCCGTGATCCGTATTCGGCGGTACATGCACAGCGCAACACTGCCCGATACAACGACCGGCGCCCCCGCCAGGAGGGTCTATGCGATCCAGGTACTTCGTGACAGGAACCTCTCTCCTCATCGGTTCCGTGGTGGTCACCCTCGCCGTCATCATGTCGCCCGTCCTCACGGGGGTGCAGCAGAAGACCGTCACCGCCATGAAGGAGACGACGTCCACGCAGTACGGACCGCTCAGCGGGGCCGACAGGGAATTCGTGGTCAAGGTCCGCCTCGCCGGACTGTGGGAGTTCCCGGTGGGTGAACTGGCCCTCAAGAAGGGCACGACGAAGGCGGTGAAGACCGCGGGTGACCATCTGATCAAGGGGCACGCGCAGTTGGACGCCGCGGCACGGGACATCGCCCCCAAGCTCGGCATCACCCTGCCCAATAAACCCACGCCGCAGCAGCAGGGGTTCCTTGACACCCTGACGGCCGCGACGGGCAAGAACTTCGACTCCGAGATGGCGAACATCCTGCGCATCACCCACGGCCAGATCTTCAGCTCCATCGCCAAGATCCGGGCGACCAGCAAGAACAGCCTGGTGCGTCAGCTCGCCACGCAGGCCAACAACACCGTGCTGGACCACATCACCCAGATGGAGAACATCGGGATGGTCGACTTCGACAGCCTCCCGGCCAAGATCACCGCCACCCCGACCAACGGCCCGGACTTCACCAAGGCGCCCATGCCCCGCCCCGGCGAGCCCATGGTCGTCCTCTCCGAGGCCAATGCCAACAGGGGCGGGGCGTCCCCCACTCCGTCCACCCCCGCCGCCCCGTAATCCCTCGATGTGACCGTCCGCCCCCCCGTCTTGAGCTCGCCCGGGTGTTGCCCTCGCACCCGGCGAGTACGCCTCAGGACAAGCCGGACAACGGGGCCGTTTTCACGACCTCGACGGCCGCCAAAACCGGCCACTCTGAGCGGCGTCCCGGGCCGAAAGGGCCCCACCGAGCCCTTCTGGCATACGCGTTGAGTGGCCGCGGCGCGCCCTTCCTCGGCCTCCGCTCGGAGTCGACCACTCCACGACCGTCTACTGGTCTATCCACCACGCCTGCAATAGGACGGTGGAATATGCGTCCGCCCGTCTGTGGCCCAGGGCGACCCATCCGCGCTATGAATCGTTCCGATAGACCACGGCCGGGCACGGGCACGGCTTCCGGGGCCCGGCACCCGAGGGTCGGCCGGGAACCTCACCACGAGGCAAAGGCGCAGCACAGACGGGTCGGCCCCGGAGCGCACAGCCGGAAGCGGCCGTCGCCCGGGGCACCTCCCTCCCCCTCGGCGCCGATGGGGGCCCGTGGGGCTGCCGGGGTGCAGGGGGCGCATGGGGTCGCGGACCTTACTACAACGCGCCCGCCGTTTCGGAGCATTACCGGATTTCACCCCCTAGAGCTGAACCCTGCGTAACCTCGCCGTTACGGGCGAAGCCACCGGTGCGCGCCACGGGCAACGCAGGGAGGGGAGCAACCGCATGCCCGGAATCGACGAGTGTCTGCTGGAAGCGATGACCGTGAACGGCGCGCGCGGAGCGGCCCTGATCGAGTGGACCAGCGGACTCGCCCTCGGCATGGTCGGCGAGGTACGGGACGACGACCCCGAGGCCACCGCGGCGGAGACGGCCGAGCTGGCCCGTATGGCCGCCGAGCAGACGGCGTTCGCCGCGGTGACGTCGAACAACGGCGACAACGACGACGCGGACGGGGAGCCCCCCGTAGAGGACGTCATCGTCACCACCCGCACCTGCTACCACCTGCTGCGCTTCGTCGACACGGCCTTCGACAGCGGTGTCTTCTTCTATCTGTGGCTCGACCGCCGCGACGGGAATCTGGCCCTCGCCAGGCTACGGCTGCGCGATATCTCCCAGCGTCTGGCGCTGATATGAGAGACCCGAGAACCCGCCGCGCGCCCAGCCTCACCGAGCTCGCCGCCGAGCGGGCCAGTGGCGCCCTGCTGTGCGACGCGGGCACCGTCTACTTGACGGAGGGCCAGGTCGTTTACGCCGAGAGCCCCGTGGCCCCCGGGATCGATGTTCTGCTCACCACCGGCGGACGGCTCACCGTCGACATCTGGCGGGAGGCGGTGGGCCGGACGGACCCCCTCGGCGGCGTCGGCCGGTTCCTCGTCGACAGCGGCCGGCTGTCGGGCGCGGAGCTGGAGATCTGCCATCTCGGCGCGCTGTTCGACGCGGCCTACTTCGCGCTGGGCCCCGGCAGCGGACCGCGCGGCTTCCAGCGGGGCGCGGCGCACTGGCTCGGACCGGTGCGTCCGGTGGGCGCGGTCGCCGTCGAGCGGGAGACCCGGCGCCGCGGCAAGCTGCTCGACGCCCTGTGGCCGTATCCCCAGGTCGACACGGAGCCCGTGGTGCTCCGCCGCCCGGATGGCCGCGCCCCGGCCGTCACCCGGCGTCAGCGCGCGGTGCTGGCGCTGGCCGACGGGGTCCGTACGCCCGCCGGGATCGCCCGCGCCCTGGGCCGTCCCGCGTTCCACACCCTGATCGACATACGGCGGCTGGCGGCCGCCGGACAGGTGGAGACGCCCCGGCCGTCCCCGCCCACCCGGCCCCGCACTCCCGCACCGCCGGGAGCGGGCAGCGGTCCGGCCGCGGTCGTCTTCACCGATCCCGACATCGACCTGCTGCGTCGGCTCCGCGACGCCTTGGAGGCAACCCTGTGACTCCCCCGACCGCCCCGGCCGCGATGTGCGCAGCGTCATGAGACGCACCCTGCGGCAGCGCACGGAAAGGAGGCAGCTGTTGGCCGCCGAACCCGAAGTGCTCGAGGAGCTGCGCCGGTTGCGGGCGCGCGTGGCCCATGTGACCGGCGCCCTGGCCGCCACCAGCGACGGCGTCGTACTGGCGCATGACGCGGCCACCGTCGAACCCGACGGCGTCGCCGCGCTGACCGCGGCGGCCCTCGGGGTGGCGCAGTCGCTGGCGGGCGCCACCGGCCGGGGCGCCTTCCGGGAGCTGCTGGTCCGCGGCGAGGACGGCTATGTCGCGACGTACGCCGCGGGGTCCACCGCCGTCCTGACCGTCCTGGCCGGTGAGCGCACCAACGTCGGCCGCCTCCATATGGAGGCCCGTCGGTCGGGCGCCCGGCTCGCCGATCTCGTGAGCGGCGCACTCCGCCGGGCCGAGCAACCCTGACCACCACGACTTCCCCCCCACGGCGCCCTCATGGGCGCCGGCACCATCCGGATACCCATCCACCGAAAGGAACTGCCACGATCATGGCGAACACCCAGACCGCGCTCAAAGAGGCGATGACATCCATCGAAGGCACCCTCGGCGTCGCGCTGGTCGACTACTCCAGCGGTATGGCCCTGGGCACCGTGGGCGGAGGGAAGGAACTCGACCTCGCGGTGGCCGCCGCCGGCAACACCGATGTGGTCCGCGCCAAGGTGCGCACCATGGAACAGCTCGGCCTCAAGGACGCCATCGAGGACATCCTGATCACCCTCGGCAGCCAGTACCACCTGATCCGGCTGTTGAAGGGGCGGGACAGCCAGGGCCTCTTCCTCTATCTGGCGCTGGACAAGAACCGGGCCAACCTGGCGATGGCCCGGCACCAGCTGCGCAAAATAGAGGCGGACCTGGAGATCTGATCCGTCCGGCCCGGAACCGGGTGCGGGGTGCCGCTCGTCTCGCGGTGCCCCGCACCCCACGCCGTGGCCACCGCGAGCCCCGCGCCACCCGGCCCGAACGCCGCCCCCGAGCGCTCATCGGCGAGGTCGGCGAAGGGCTGCGGCTGATCGCCGGCGACCCGTGGCTCCGTACCCTGACGTCTTCGCGGCCGCCTCCGACCTGGCCCTGATGGGGTATCAGTCGCTCCGGGTGGTCTTCCCGGTCCGCGGCGTCGGCCTGTCCGCCGGGCTGGTCGGCGGACTCGTCGCGGCCGTCAGCACCGGAGGCGTCGTCGGGGCCTTCGCCGCCCGCCGGGTGGCCGACCGGGTCGGCACGGCCCGTGCGACGCTCCTCTTCGAACTCGGCCTCGCGGTAGGCGCCCTGCTCATCCCGCTGACCGTCGGCGGAGCCGGAGTCCTGCTCTTCGTGGCGGGCGGTTTCTGCGTCACCGCGGGTATCCGTGGCGGGCAATGTGCTCAAGGCGAGCTTCCGGCAGCGCTACTGCCCGCCGAAGCCGCTCGGCCGCCTCACCGCGAGTTCGGCGTTCCTCACCTATGGGGCGCTCCCTCTCGGCGCCCTGCTCGGCGGCGCGCTCGGCACCGCACTCGGCCTGCGCCCCGCGATGTGGGTCATGACGGCGGGGATCCCGCTCGCCGGGCTGATCCTGTTCTTCTCCCCGGTCCGGCGGGCCCGGGACCTGCCGATGTCCCGCCGGCCGGCGGGCGGTGCGACGCTTCCCCTGGACCTCGATGACGAACCGGTAAGGAGCCCTCACCCATGACCGCTTCCCGCGTAGGTCGAGTGGCGGTACCACCGGCGTTGGCAGCCGCCGCGAGCCGCCAATGAGCCGGGGGACGCGGCCGCGTGCGGGCCGCTGTCGGCAAGAGACGGCCCGGCGGTCGGGCTACGCTCGAAGGGAAGGGCTCGGTTCGCCTGCGGACTGCTCTCCATACCGCTGTCGCCCGCGCGCGTTGTTCGCCCCGCGGTCGACGGTGTGGGCAGGCGTCCGGCACTGCCCGCCGCGGAAGGGAGCGATGCCGTGTCCGTCACATCACCCGGATCGTCGCCGGTCTCCCTGCCCAGGGAGCGCGACTGCCCGTTCGATCCGCCCGGTGCGTACGGGGTGCTGCGCGAGGAGCGGAGGGCCAGCAGGCTGGCGTTTCCGGACGGGAAGGTGGGCTGGCTGCTCACCCGGTACGAGGACGTTCAGGAGCTGCTCGCGGACGATCGGTTCAGTTCGGACCGCCGACGGACCTCATCGCCGGTGAGCGCGGTTCCGATCCCCGAGGACGACCGCCGTCGGCTTGGCTCGTTCATCGGCATGGATCCGCCCGAGCACACCCGCTATCGACGCCTGCTGACCAGGTGGTTCACGGTCCGGCGGATGCGCGGGCTGCAACCGCGGATCGAGGAGATCGTCACCGGCCATCTGGACGCGATGGAGCGCGCCGGGCCGCCGGCCGATCTGGTGGAGGCGTTCGCGCGGCCGGTGCCGTCGCTGGTGATCTGTGAGCTGCTGGGGGTGCCGTACGGCGACCGGGCCGCCTTTCAGCGGTGGGCCTTCGCGCTGTTCCGGATCGACGGGACCGAGGAGGAGGTCTACGCGGCCAGGGACGCGCTCTGGGACTACATGGGGAATCTGATCGCCGTGAAGCGGCGGCAGCCGGACGACGCGCTGCTGTCCAGGCTCGTCCACGGCGACCTGGGGAAGGACCCGTCGGCGCCGCTGAACGACGACGAGCTGACCGGCGTAGGACTGCTGCTGCTCCTCGCCGGCCATGAGACGACGGCGAACATGCTGTCGCTCGGCACCTACGCCCTGCTGCGCCATCCCGGGCAGTCGCGGCTGGTGCGTGAGCGGCCGGACCTCGTCGATCAGGCGGTCGAGGAGCTGCTGCGGTATCTGACCATCGTGCAGTTCGGGACCGTACGGGCCGCCCGCGAGGACGTCGAGATCGCCGGGGTGCGGGTGCGGGCCGGGGAGACCGTGGTCGCGTCGATCGCCGCGGCCAACCGGGATCCCGCGCACTTCCCCGACCCCGATGAGCTGGACATCACCCGCGACGCCGCCCACCACATCGCCTTCGGCCACGGCGTTCACCAGTGTCTGGGCCAGCATCTGGCGCGGATGGAGATGCGGACGGGCTATCCGGCCCTGCTCCGGCGCTTTCCCACGCTCCGCCTGGCCGTGCCGCCCGACCAGGTGCCGCTGCGCGACGACATGCTCGTCTACGGAGTCCACCGGCTCCCGGTCACATGGGAAGGATGATCGCGATGCGCATCGAGGTGGACCGCGGCCGTTGCCGCGGGGCCGGTCAGTGCGCGCTGCACGCGCCGGAGCTCTTCGACCAGTCCGAGGACGACGGCCTGGTCGTCGTCCTCGACGACCGGCCCCCGCCCGAGCTCCACGAGAGGGCCCGGCTCGCCGAGCGGCTCTGCCCGAACAGCGTCATCCGCACCGTCGGCGAAGACCGCCCCTGAGGGACATGCCGCCGATGGCGCGCCGCACGATGCCCGGGACCGAGCGATGAGACGGCCGGGCCGCGGCCACTCCGGCCAGGGCCAGGAGGGCCGGGACGGCCAGGAAAGGCACACCGAGCGGGCCGCGGCGTGGGTTTTCTGTGGGACCGCCACTACGTCGCCGCGTACCTCTCCACCGCCCTGGTCGGCGCTCTCGGCACCGCGCTCGGCGATGTCCTGCTGCTGTGTCCGGACGGACTGATCGAGGCCCGCGATACGACCGGGGCCTTCTGCCCCCTCATCGACCGGCTCCGCGACCGCTTCGCCGGCCGGCCGCCCGCCGGACCCATTGATGTCATCGACTTCCCCAACACGATCTGCCCCACCACGCCCGCACGCTCCACGACGACGTCGCCATCCTCGCCATCGCCCCGCCCGGCCCTATGTGAGGCGCGTGCCGGACCTGGGGTCTGCCGGGCCGGTCAGGCGGCCACCGGCAGCTCCGCCCAGCGCGTGACGCGGTCGCTGCCGGTGCGGGTGCCATGGCGCGCCGAGAGCGCGGTGACGATGCTGAGCCCGCGCCCGTGCTCATCGGGCTCGATCTCCTCGTCCGGCAGCTGGTCACAGGGCACCGGGCCGCCGTCGGTGACCTCGATACGCAGGGTGGGACACCCCTCGTTCTCGCTCCAGCACAGCCGTAGCACGGCCGGGGGCAGGGCGTGGAGGACCGCGTTGGTGATCAGCTCCGAGATCACCATGAGCGCGTCGTCGAGGCAGTCGGCGGGCAGCTCCCACTCGACGAGGAGCGCCTGCGCCCGTCGTCGCACGGGGGCGACCGCTTCATGGATGTGCGGCACCGGAAAGAGATGGCCGTCATCGCCGTCCGGTGGGGTCCGATCCGGGCTCTCGTCCCCGTTCGCCGCCGGCGCGCCCATCGGCTCCCCGCCGTCCGCCGGGGAGCCGATGCGACGCGTGGTGGTGTGACCGGCCTGCTTCACAACACGTCCTACGAAGCCGGCCACCGGAAAACTCAGCTGGTCCGCCACATCTCCTCCTCTCGTCGCCGGGTAGCTGTCCTTGATGAGGCCCACTCGGCCACCTATTGGCATACTGGTACTCATGTCCTGATACGGACGCTATGGGCCTCCACCCATCGGGGTCAACGAATCCGAGTCGGCATTGCCGAACGTTTCCCCGCCTGCTCAACAGGCTGAGCCCATGGGCGAAGAGCTACGATCGCGTCATGGCCGGCCCGGTGCAGTCCATCGAGCGGGCGGCGGCGATTCTGCGGCTGCTCGCCCAGGGCTCGGGTCGGCTCGGACTGGGCGAGGTGGCGGCCTCGCTCGGACTGGCGAAGGGCACCGCACACGGCATCCTGCGCACCCTGCAGAGCGTCGACTTCGTCGAACAGGACAAGGCCACCGGCAAGTATCAGCTCGGCGCGGCGCTGCTGCACCTGGGGACCAGCTATCTCGACATCAACGAGCTGCGGTCCCGCTCCATCAACTGGGCCGATGCGCTCGCCGCCCGCAGCGGTGAGGCAGTCCGCCTCGGCGTGCACCTCGAGGGCCAGGTCCTCGTCGTCCACCACGTCTTCCGGCCCGATGACACCTTTCAGACCCTGGAGGTGGGCTCACTGCTGCCGCTGCACGCCAGCGCACTGGGAAAGGTCCTCCTCGCGTACGGGGTGGCACCCATGGAGCCGCTGACGGAAGCGGAACCGGAGGCCTACACCCGGCACACTCTCGTCTCCTCCCAGCAGCTGGGCAAGGCGCTGGGCGAGATACGGGAGGCCGGATGGGGGGCCGCCAACCAGGAAATGATGATGGGCGAAGCGGACATCGCGGCGCCGATACGCGGACAGGGCGGCCTCGTGGTGGGCGCCATCGGCGTGTCCGGCGCCGTGGAACGCGTCTGCGACAGCAAGGGCCGTCCCCAGGCGTCGCTGGTCGGGCTGACCCGCGATGCCGCACGCGCGATCTCCCGCGACCTCGGTGCGGCCCGCTGGTGACCCCCATGCCCTGCTCGAAAGCGCGCGAAGGCAGGTCAGGCCATGGTTGAACGCTATGTGATGTCCATCGACCAGGGCACCACCTCCACCCGGTGCATCCTCTTCGACCACCAGGGACGGCTGGTGTCGGTCGCCCAGCGAGAACACCAGCAGCACTTCGCCAGGCCCGGCTGGGTGGAACACGACGCCATCGAGATCTGGGCCAATCTGCGGCGCGTCGTACCACGGGCGCTGAGCAGCGCCGGGGCCGGTCCCGGCCAGATCGCGGCGATCGGCATCGCCAATCAGCGCGAGACCACCGTGCTCTGGGACCGCCGCACGGGCGTGCCCATCGGCAATGCCATCACCTGGCAGGACACCCGCACCAGCGCCCTCGTCGAGGAGCTGCGGCGCACCACCGGTGACGACTTCTTCCTCGACCGCTGCGGGCTGTCGCCCACGACCTACTTCTCCGCGCCCCGCATCCGCTGGCTCTTCGATCACGTCGACGGGCTGCGCGAGCGCGCGGAGCGCGGCGAGGTGCTCTTCGGCACCATGGAGAGCTGGCTGATCTGGAATCTCACCGGCGGGCCCGCCGGTGGGCTGCACCTCACGGACGCCACCAATGCCAGCCGCACCATGCTGATGAACATCCGCACGCTGACCTGGGACGATGAACTGCTGGCGTATTTCGGTGTGCCCCGCCCGATGCTGCCGGACATCCGGCCCTCCGCCGAGTGCTACGGCGTGGCCGGCTCGCTGCTCCCGGACGTCCGGATCTGCGCGGCCCTCGGCGATCAGCAGGCGGCGCTGTTCGGGCAGACCTGCTTCGCCTCCGGGGAGGCCAAGTGCACCTACGGCACCGGCAGCTTCCTGCTGCTCAACACCGGCACCAGCCTCATCCGGTCCCGGCACGGGCTGCTCGCCACGGTGGGCTACAAGATCGGGGACGAGCCGACGGTCTACGCCCTCGAGGGGCCCATGGCGGTCACCGGCGCGCTGGTGCAGTGGTTCCGCGACCGGCTGGGGCTGATCAACAGCGCCCCGGAGATCGAAACCCTCGCCCGCACCGTCAAGGACAACGGCGGCTGCTATATCGTGCCCGCCTTCTCCGGGCTGTTCGCCCCGCACTGGCGCAGCGACGCGCGGGGCGTCATAGTCGGGCTCACCTCGTACATCACCAAGGGACATCTCGCCCGCGCCGTACTGGAGGCGACCGGCTGGCAGACCCGCGAGGTCGTCGACGCCATGAACGCCGACTCGCCCCAGCCGCTGAAGGAGCTGAAGGTCGACGGTGGCATGACGGCCAACCATCTGCTCATGCAGATCCTGGCCGACGTCCTCGATGTGCCCGTGGTGCGCCCCATGGTGTCCGAGACCGTCTCGCTCGGCGTCGCCTACGCCGCCGGTCTCACCGTCGGCTACTGGCCGGACCTCGAGGGGCTCCGCCGCAACTGGCACCGCGCCGCGCAATGGCTGCCCGCGATGGATCCCGGGCGGCGGGAGTCGGAGTACGAGAACTGGCAGCGGGCCGTCGAGCGGTCGTACGGCTGGGTCAGGTCGTAGCGGGTCGGAGCAGAAAATCGTGTGTCCGTGGAATTGGCGCCGCCAGGGATGTGTGATCGCCATGGGGAGGGGTATTCGAGCCAGCTGCGGTTGGTAACAGCCGCTCTGGGCCCAGAGCCATTCCACAAGCCCCGATCCATGGACGGAATCATGACCAGCCCTTCCGATGACAGCAACGTTTCCGCCACCCAGCACGCCCTCGGCGAGCTGGCGGCCGACCGCGCGGACGAGGCGGCGCTGACCACGCTTGCCAACAGTGAGGTCCTGCTTCCCTCCGCCGAGACCGGAGAGGAGACGGATCCGCAGGCAGTGACTCTGCCCGTGTTCCAGCAGGAGGACGGCGCCCAGCTGGTGCCGGTCTTCACCACAGCGGACCGGATGCACCAGGCGCTGCCGCAGATCGAGCGGTACCACCTGGTGCCGCTGGGCGCCCTGGCGCAGGGCTGGCCCTCCGACGAGCTCTCGTTGACCATCGACGCGGGCGCCCCGGAATCGGTCACCCTGTCGGCCAACGGCGTACGGAGCCTGCTGACGCACCCGGCGTAACCCGTCACGGTCCGCCCGGTGACTCTCCGGGCGGGCACCTCTTCCCCTTACCGGCCGGCTGGTGGCCTACGGCGGCTTACTGGTGGCCTACGGCGGCGCGTCGCCGCCGACGCCGCCGCTCAGCCCGCGGGGAGCATGACCACGAAGCGCGCTCCCCGCAGGGCGGGCTCCAGGCGCAGCTCCCCGCCCGCCGCGCGGGCCAGCCGGCAGGCCAGTGGCAGCCCCAGCCCCGCTCCGTCGTGGCCATCGGCCGGGTCGGCCCGGTAGCCCGGTTCGAAGATCGCGTCGTGGGCGTCCTGCGGCACACCCGGCCCGTCGTCCGTGACGGTCACACGTACGCTCCCGGGCGGGCCCGCCGAGCACTCCAGGGCGATGGCGTCGCGGGCATAGCGGCGGGCGTTGTCCAGCAGCGGGGTGAGGATCCGCTCGACCACCGCCGGAGAGACCCCCGCGACCAGCATCGGCTCCTCCCCCGTCAGCCGAACGGCGATCGGCGGCGCCTGCGGCCGGTCGGCGGCCTCGGGTGCCTCGCGGGCGGCGATGTCCCGTACGACCGTGCCGAGCGCACACCGTCCAGGGGCCTCGGTGCTCCCGGCGCGGGCCTCGGCCAGCAGCGTTTCGCAGATTGTGCGCATCCGGTCGGCTCCCTGGGCGATCGCCTCGATGGCCGCCGTCCGCTCCTCTGGCCCGCGCGGGCGGGCCAGCAGCCAGTCCGCCTCGGCGGTGATCCGCGCCAGCGGGGTGCGCAGCTCGTGGGAGAGCTCCGCGCTGAGCTGCCGTTCGTGGCGGAGTACGGCGGCGAGCCGGTCGAGCAGTTCGTCGAGGTTGCCTGCGAGCGCGTTCAGCTCCGCCGGGCGCGGCGCCGCGCCGAAGCGGCGGCCTATGTCATGGCCGCCCCACTGGGCCGCCTGCCGGGTCATCGCGCCCACCGGCCGCAGCGCCCGGCCGACCACGCCCCGGGCCATCAGATAGACGCCGCCGAGCAGCAGCAGGGCCAGGCCGACGGAGCCCGCCAGGGCGGACTGGGCCGTATGCCGGTAGGGGTCGAGGCCTACCGCGGTGATCACGGTGCCCACCTGGCGGCCGTGGTCGCGGATCGGCAGCGCGTAGAGCCGGGAGGGGGTCGAGCCACCGGTCTCCTCGAAGGCATCGTGGCGGCCGGCCAGCCGGTCCGCGGCGCGCTGCACCCCCGCGGACGCGGGCGGCCGCTCCAGGGCCCGGCGCCCCTGGTAGATCCAGATGCCGGTGTCCAGGGCGCGGTCGTGCGCGGGTTCGTCGACGGTCAGCGACCGGTCGGGGTGTACCCGTACGGTGGCCTCGGCCGCCGTCGCGCGGGTGCGCAGCAGATCGTCGGCCTCGGCGCGCAGCCGGCCCTCGAGGGCGACATTGAAGACGGCCGTGAGGACGATCACCCAGACCGCGGTGGTGAACAGGGCCAGCAGCGCCAGCCGGCCGCGCAGGGTGCCCGGCCGGACGCGGTGCCACCCCCGGGGTAGCGCCCTCATCCGAACCGGTAGCCCACGCCGCGTACGGTGCCGATGCCGCGCCCGCCGCCCACGTCGCGCAGCTTGCGGCGCAGCCGGACCAGGTACTGGTCCAGGGTGTTGTCCGCCACCATCGCCCCTTCCGGCCAGGCCGCCCGCAGCAGCGTCTGGCGCCGTACGACCACGCCCGGGGCGGCCATGAGACAGGCGAGCAGCCGGAACTCGGTGGGGGTCAGCGGCGCCGTGCGGCCCTCGTACTCCAGCAGATGGCGGGTGGGGTCCAGCCGGATCCCGCCGGCCTCGACCGCCGGGCTGCGGCCCGCCCGGCGCAGCACCGCCCTCAGCCGGGCGGCCAGTTCCACCAGGTGGAACGGCTTGGGCAGATAGTCGTCGCCGCCGGAAGAGAAGCCGGAGAGCCGGTCGACGAGGCCGTCGTGCGCGGTGAGGAAGAGCACCGGGGCGTCCAGACCGCCGGCGCGCATGGCCTGGCACACATCGCGACCGTCGGAGTCCGGCAGGCCCACGTCAAGGACGACGGCGTCCACCTGCCGTGGCCCGGCCACCGCCCGGAGGGCCGCCGCGCCGTCGGCGGCGGTCACCACCTCGAAGTGCTCGTCCCGCAGGCCGCGGGCGAGTACATCGCGCAGTCCATGGTCGTCCTCGACGACCAGCACCCGGTGAACGGTCATCGGCCCAGTATCACCCAGGTGCTCGTCCGGCCCCGGATGGGGCGATCAGACGTTCAGGTCGGGTACAGGTTCGGCCGCGGGCGACCGGTCCTTGCGCGTGACCGACAGATAGACGACGAGGGCCAGGATCGTGGTGAGGAAGAGCGCGCTGGTCCCCACCGTGCCGAGGGCGAGCCCGCCGTCGGCGCTGGGCTGGGACATGTAGTCCCCGAGGGAGGCGCCCAGCGGGCGGGTCAGCACATACGCGACCCAGAACGCCGTGACCGCCTCCAGCCCCAGCCAGAAGTGCGCGACGGCCACCGCCGCGATCAGCCCGGCGAACATGAGCGCCGAGACCCAGTAGCCGAGGGCGAGCTTCTCCGCCGTGAGGTCGCCCGCCGCGGTGCCGAGGGCGAAGGTGAACAGGATGGCCGCCCAGTAGAACGCCTCGCGCCGGGTGGTGTGGATGGTGTGGATGGACAGGGTCTTCTCGCTCGCGTACCAGAGGGCGAAGGTGGCCGCCAGCACGATGGTGAAGACGATGGTGGTCGTCTCCAGCGGTACGCCCATGTTGTCCGTGAGATTGTCGGTGACCAGGGTGCCGACGACGCTGATCAGCACCACGGAGAGCCAGTAGATCCCCGGTACGTACCGCCTGGTCCGGAACTGGAACACCAGCGCGGCCACCAGCAGGGCCGACATGACGTAGGTGGTGTTGGTCAGGCCGAATCCGAGGGTGTCGTTCAGATAGTCGGCCGCCGTCTCGCCCACGGTGGTGCACAGGACCTTGATGATCCAGAAGTAGACCGTGACCTCGGGGACCTTGTTCAACATCTGCCGGTGCCGTGACACGGCCCCGGCCTGTGGCGTCGTGGTAGTCATGGCGGGAGGCTGGCACGGTGCTCCTGTACGCAACCTGAGCGTGACGGGGCGTCCGGCCGTGCGGAGGCTTCCGGCAGCCTCCTGATTGGCCACCTCCCCCGGCCATCGTCTACAGTCACGTAGACCTTCATTGCGTACGCACAAAGACACCGGCGGGACGGATCACGTGAGCGCGATCAGCATCGGACAGGCCGTCGTTCTCGGCGTCGTGGAGGGAGTCACGGAATTCCTCCCGGTCTCCTCCACCGGCCATCTGAAGATCACCGAAGGGCTGATGGACATCCCGGTGGACGACAAGGCCGTCGTCGCCTTCACCGCCGTGATCCAGGTCGGCGCCATCGCCGCCGTCCTCCTCTACTTCTTCAAGGACATCCTCCGCTACGCCACCGCGTGGGGACGTGGCCTGTTCAACCGCGAGGAGCGCTACCACCACGACTACAAGTTCGCCTGGTGGGTCATCTACGCCACCATCCCGATCGTGATCGTGGGCCTCGCGGCCAAGCCGCTCATCGAGGGGCCGCTCGCCTCCCTGTGGGTGGTGGCCGGTTCGCTGATCGTCGGCAGCGGGCTGATGTGGGCGGCCGACCAGATGGGCCGGCACAAGCGCGGGGAGGACGACACCAGCTTCAAGGACGCGATGCTCGTCGGATCCTCGCAGATCCTCGCCCTGCTCTTCCCCGGCTTCTCGCGCTCGGGCGCCACCATGTCCACTGGGCTCATCCTCGATCTGGACCGCGTCGCCGCCACCCGGCTCTCCTTCTTCCTGGGCATTCCGTCGCTGACCGGGGCGGGGCTGTACGAGCTCAAGGACGCCACGGGCGGCGGTGTGGGCGCGATGCCCCTCGCGGTCGGCACCGTGGTGTCCTTCGCCGTCGCCTACGCCTCGATCGCCTGGCTGCTGAGGTTCGTCGCCAAGCATTCGTTCAACGCCTTTGTGATCTACCGCGTCATCATCGGGGTGGCGCTGTTCGGGCTGCTCGGCGCGGGCGTCCTCAACGCCTGACGCCGCCCCGCCGGGCGCTCACCAGCCCGAACCGCATCAAGACGATGCTGGAGTTCCTCGGCACCGGCCGCTTCCGGACCATGGAGGAGATCGAGGGCTACCTCCGGGGCCTTGAACTCGTCGCACCAGGGGTGGTCCCCTTGCCGATGTGGCGCCCCAACGCCCCCGTCCCACAGCCACTGACCGTGGCCCAGCGACTGATGGCCGGGGGCGTCGGCCGCAAGCGGTGATCCGGGCAACGCAAGGCTTCCTGAAGGGGAGGTGCCGCTGGTGGGCGGTGCGCAGGAGCAATACGGAGGACGCAGGATCGAGCGGGGGACGGCCGGGGACGGCTGTCCGGTGCGGCGGGGGCCCGATGGGGTCTGGCAGGTGCGGGGATACGAGGAAGCCCGTGCCGTGTTGCGCACCACCGCCACCGTGCAGGCCGGGCTCGGCATCGAGACCGTGGAGAAGCTCCCGTCGGGGATCCGGCGGCCGGTCCTCTACCGGGACGGCCCGGAACACCGTGAACACCGGCGGCAGACCGCCCGGTTCTTCACCCCCCGCCGCGTGGACGAGCGGTACCGCGAGGTCATGGTCCGGGTCGCGGAGGCCCAGATCGCCACCGTCCGGGACACGGGCCGGGGCCGGCTCGCCGATCTGAGCTTCCATCTGGCGATCGAGGTGGCCGCTGCCGTGATCGGCCTGACGGAGAGCAGGCCCGGCATCCGGCGTCGGCTGGAGCGCTTCTTCCCCGAGAAGTTCGGACGACCGGGGCTGACCAGCTTCCACGGGCTCTACTGGATGTTCCGGCAGAACACGAACTGGCTGCGGGTCTATCGGGGCGACGTACGTCCGGCCGTGCGCGCCCGCCGCCGGCGGCGTCGTGACGACCTGATCTCCCATCTGCTCGACGAGGGGTGCTCGGCCGGCGAGATCCTCGGCGAGTGCCTGACGTTCGCCGCGGCCGGGATGATCACCACCCGGGAGTTCGTCAACGTCGCCGCCTGGCATCTGTTCACCGACGGCGCGCTGCTCACCCGGTACCGGGCGGCGGACGAGACGGACAGACTCGCGATCCTGCACGAGATCCTCCGGCTCGAACCGGTCGTCGGCCGTCTCCGCCGCCGTACGACCGCCCCGCTCGAACTGCGGGGCGGCGGCGATGCCGTGACGTTGCCGGCCGGGGAACTGGTCGACATCTTCCTCGACAGCACCAACACCGACGAGCGCACGGTGGGCGCATGTCCGGGGCGGATCCGCCCCGGACGCGCGATGGCCGAGGGCGCCGGCGCCCCGGGCCTGTCCTTCGGCGACGGCCCGCACAAGTGCCCCGGCGCCCATATCGCGATCCTGGAGACGGATGTCTTCCTCAGCCGCCTGTTCGCTCTGCCCGGACTCCGGATGGCCACCCCGCCCCGGGTCGGCTTCAAGGACGAGATCGGCAGCTACGAGCTCCGCGACTTCACCGTCTTCCTCACCGACCACACCTCATCCGACCATCGAGCCGCTGGAGAGACGCCATGACCCAGTCCGTGCCACTGATCCAAGGCCACTGCGACGCGCGCTTCGCCGGGGTACGGGACGCCTTCGAGGCGAACTTCGCCGAACGCGGCGAGCTGGGTGCGGCGGTGACCGTGCGGGTCGGCGGGCAGAGCGTGGTGGATCTGTGGGGTGGCTGGGCGGACGGCGGGCGCACCGTCGCGTGGGAGCGGGACACGCTGGTCAATGTGTGGTCGACCACGAAGGGGCCCACCGCGCTGTGCGCGCATGTGCTGATGGACCGGGGGCTGCTGGATCCGGACGCGCCGGTGGCCACGTACTGGCCACAGTTCGCGGCGGCCGGCAAGGCCTCGCTTCCGGTGCGGTATCTGCTGTCGCACCGGGCGGGTCTGGCCGGGCTGCGGGAGCCGCACACCCTGGCCGAGCTGTACGACTGGGAGCTGACCACGGGGCGGCTGGCGGCCATGGAGCCGTGGTGGGAGCCCGGTTCGCGGTCCGGGTACCACGCGATCACCTACGGCTTTCTGGTCGGCGAGGTGATCCGGCGGATCACCGGCCTGCTGCCGGGCGAGTTTCTGCGGAAGGAGATCACCGGGCCGCTGGGCATCGACTTCACGATCGGCCTGCCGGGGAAGGACGCCGGCCGGGCGGCCGAGCTGGTCCATCCGCCGGCCGCGGTGACCGGTGAACAGGCTGCGGTCTACGCCCAGTTGGAGCCGGTCGCCCTGGCCGCCCTGGCCAACCCGCCCCTCGGCGCCGCGGAGGCCAACACCCCCGCGTGGCGCGCCGCCGAGATACCGGCGGCCAATGGCCACGGCACCGCGCGCGCCGTCGCCGCGCTGTACGACATCTTCGCCCGCCGGGGCCTGGCAGGTGACCGCCGTGTGCTCTCCCCGGAGGCCGCCGAGCGCGCCCGCGAGGGCCAGGGCGCCTGCCGCGACCTGGTCCTCGGCGCGGGCTTCGACCATGACACGGAGGTCGCCCTCGGCCTGTGGCTCAGCGGTCCGAACGGGTCGTACGGGCCCAACCCCCGCGCCTTCGGCCACGATGGCCTCGGTGGCTCCTGCGGCCTGGCGGACCCGGAGGCGGAGGTCGGCATGGGCTATGTGATGAACCGCATGGGTCCCCATATCGCCGACGACCCCCGGAAGATGGCCCTGATCGACGCGGTGTACGCACCGCTGTGACCAGGGCCTGTCGATGCCGATGCCGGGGGTGGTCGGCACGGGCAGCTGGCCGTCCCGCAGGACGAACGGCTCGGTGATGTCCTCGGTGAAGTGCCGGCTGGATGCCGGGGTGTCGCCGGGCAGGGTGCATCCGGGCAGTGCGGCCACCGCCAGGTTGGGGCGCGGCCGATACCGGTCTCCAGCATGCCGCCGCACCACACCGGGACGCCGTGGGCGGCGGCGATGTCGTGGATGCGGCGGGCTTCCAGATAGCCACCGACCCGGGCCGGTTCGACGTTGATGACCCGGCAGGCGTCCAGGGCGATCGCGGACGCGGCGTCGCGCGCGGTGTGGGTGGACTCGTCCACCCACACCGGGGTGGTCAGCCGGGCGCGGGGGTCTGCTCGGCGGCGCCGTCGGGCTTGGTGCCGAGCCGCTTCGCTATCCGGGAGCGCATGGTGTCCATCGAGAAGCCCCGGGGGTCGACCTTGCCCGGCTGCCACTCCCGATGGCCGATCACCGACCGCTGGGTCCAGCCGTGTGCGCGGCAGATGGCGGCGGAGACCTTCTCGATCGCCAGCTTCTGCGCCTCCGGCCAGGGGTCCTCGCCGTCGCCGAGGTTGATGCACTCGAAGCCGTAGAAGTGGCGGTTGCCGTCGGTGTCGGCCTCGTTGTCGCCGGGCAGGGCGGTCTCGTCGATGACCGCCCTGAGCACATCGCCGTCGCCGAGACCGGCGTGGTTGGCGCGGCCGTGGCCGACCAGATGGACCGCGCCCGCCTTGTCGATGACCCCGTGGCACAGCGGGCCCGGCAGGGACGAGTGGCCCTCGTAACAGAGCTTCACCGATGAGTCGGTGCCCTTGGTGACGGTGTGGTGGATCATCACACCGTTCACCGGGCCCCAGGCGCCCTTGGAGTTGCGGTTGTGGTGGCGCCAGTCGCGGTATTCGTGCACCTCCAGACCCTCGTCGCGCAGAGCCTTGAGAAGGCGGGCGGCGGTCAGTGGAGTGGCCATCGTGAATATGCTCCTTCGACAGTCGGGGGGACGTGAGGAAGTACGCAGAGCGCGATCATGTGACTCAACCGGCCCGGTCGGCCGAGTCGGCCTCCGCCTCCGCCGCGAGCGCCTCCGCGTCCGCCGCCGGGACCGGGGTGGCCAGCGGCCCGAAGGCCGGCCGCAGATCCAGCACCGCGTCCTCATCCGTCACCCACCCGAGCGGTGCGGAGTGCACCTGGATCCCCGCCGGGGCCTGGAGCAGCGGGCTTACGGGCCGGGTTCGAACCAGTCGTCGTACTGGCCCTCGACCCCGCTGCGTACGAGGTCGACCTGTTCGGCCAGCACGGCGAGCAGGGCGCGCAGGGGCTCCCCCGCCTCGGCGTCCCTGAGCCGATGCCACTGCGGCAGCAGCTCGGCGAGCCCGTCCGGCTCCCTGCTCTGCGGCGTGGGCGGCCGCGGTGAGCACCACAGCCGCGAGCACCCACGGGATCCGGTTCCCCCGGGCTGGGCAGCCACTGCCTGCCCAGCGCGACCGGGTAGATGACCGCCGCGTGGACGGCGGGGACGGCAGGCCGCACGAAGCCCTTTCTGGCGGGCGCCGAGGAACAAGGGCGGCGCCAGGAGTCCGGCGGAGAACACCACGCACACCACCCACAGCGCACGGCGCCGCGGGCTGGTGTACAGGGGGGCTGGGGCGGATGTGCCGGCGGGGTGGTCGTTCATGGTCACCTCTCGGCCGTCGGTTCGGTTGCGGAAGCGGGGTCCGATGGATCATCCGGCCCTCCTGTCGCGTCTGGTCCCAGCTCACGGGGCGTCCGCGCGGGCAGGGCACTGTGCAGACTTCCCCACCGAGGGGTCGCTCCCGCCGGAACATGCGTTTCTCACAGTCGCTTGATTACAAAAGCAACTGTTATGACGCCTTGAGGGGTGAAAGCGTGGGCCGACAGTGGACAGCGGCGAGTCCGGGGGATGTCCGCACGAGCCATCGGAAGCGTCTCGCATCGTGCCGCGCGGCGGGACACGCACCGACGACACGCCCGGTTCCGGCATGCGCCCCGCGGGGCGGTCGGCCTGCTGTCCTCCGAGCCCTGCCCGGGCTCGCTCGACCGACAACGGGAACGGCTGGGTGATGAGAATCAACACCACTCACGACGGCGCGGACGGCGCACCGAGCGGCCCAAGACGGCGATGGCGCCTGTCCGCGGCGCTGGGCGTGGCGGCCCTGATAGCCGGCGGGGGGATCGCCGCCCTGGACACGGCCGGGCCGCCCGCGCCCGACACCTCGCAGCCGGCGGCGGCCATCGCCTCGCACACCGGCCCGTTGACGTCGGAGGAGACGCGGAAGGCGTCCCGTATCGCCGTCGGGAACACCACCGGGCAGGAGCCCTCGCCCAGGGACAAGGGCGGCAAGAGCGGCGGGGAGAGGAACGCCACGGGCGGTTCCGGGGCCGAGGTGCTGGACACCCACCGCCCGCTGCGCGACAAGTCGGCCTCCGCCGCCCCCGACAGTGAGGCCGAGGTCCAGCTCTACGACTACGCCTCCGACGTCCTGATCACCCGGCTGGTCGATCTGCGCTCCGGGAAGGTGCTCCGCTCGGCCCGTCAGCGCGGGGTCCAGCCGCCTCCCACCCTGACCGAGGTCCGGCAGGCAGTGAAGATCATCCTGGCCGACCGCCGTCTCGGCCCGGGGATGCGCGACTCCTACGCGTCGCAGACGAAGAAGACGCTCACCTCGCCCTCCCAACTGCTGGTGCAGGGAATGGCGTTCCTGGAGTCCCGCGCTCAGGGCGTGACCGGCGCCCGGAAGGTGTCGCAGTGCGGTGTCCACCGGTGTGTGCAGCTGTTCGTGCGCATTCCGGGTGGCAAGTGGATCGACACCAGCAGGATCGTCATCGATCTGTCGGCCCGGCGCGCCGCCGTCATCGGCCTCTGAGGGGAGCTTGCGTTCATGTTCAGTCTCTTTCGGCATGCCCGGATCCTGTTGGCCGTGGCGGCCCTGCTGACGCTGGGGACGCCGGGTCCGGCCTCCGCCGCCCCCCGCCCGTCCGCGGCGGCCCCCTCCTGCGACAATGCCGATCGCATCGACAAGACCCTCAAGAACGGCGCCCGCTGGCAGATGTGCTGGGACATCGACCGCAACACCGGGGTGATGCTGAGCGATGTGACGTACACACCGAACCGCGGCACCCCGACGCGTGTCCTCAAGAGCGCGTCGCTCGCCGAGGTGCATGTCCCCTACGACAGCGGTCAGCCCCGCTTCTACGACGTCTCGGCCATCGGCTTCGGCGACCTCGACCTGGGCACCCTCACCAAGCTCTCGAAGGACGACTGTCCCACCGGCAAGCTCTGGAACTACCGGAACGCCCCCGTGATGTGCAGCCAGGAGCAGCCCCGGCCGTTCGCGTACAAGAGCGCGGTGGAGAAGAGCGTGCTGCACGGGACCGATCTGGTCGTGTTCTCCGTGTCCGAGATCGGCTGGTACGACTACATCATGGAGTGGCACTTCTCGGACGACGGTGCCATCGCCCCGCGCGCGGGCGCCACCGGAACCCTCTCGCCGTTCCAGTTCACCGACGCCACCAGCGGATGGCCGACGGGGGTGGGATCCAAGCGATTCAGTGAGAACCACATGCACAACGTCTTCTGGCGGCTCGACTTCGATGTCGACGGACAGTCGAAGAACGTCGTCGAGCAGTACGACTACCGGGGCAGCGGCACCGCCAAGCGCACCGCCAAGCGCACCGTGCTGACCCATGAGACCGGCGCGGACCTCGCGCCCAGCCGCTTCTGGCGGGTCGTGAACCCCACCGCCCTGAACGACGACGGCCACCCGAAGTCATGGGAGATCGACGACCACGAGAGCGATCAGTACCGGGGGCCGAGCGACACCGAGGAATTCACCCACCACGACGTGTACCTCACCACCTACCGGGCGTGCGAACGGCTGGCCTACGGCAACACCGCGCCGGCCTGCGCCCCCTCGGTGGACAGGTACGCGAACGGCGAGAAGCTCACCGATCCGGTGGCATGGGTCAGCGTCGACTACCACCACGTGCCCAGGGACGAGGACCAGGACCCCATGCCCACGCACTGGCAGGGCTTCCGGATCGTCCCCCGGGATGTCACCGCCACCAGCCGGCTGCCGTAGGCCCATCGTCCGTCCCGTCCCGTGGCAAGGAGTGCACCGTGTTCCACCGGTCACCGACCCCGTCCACAGCCGAGCAGCGGTCCAAGGCGCGCCGCCTGCTCGAAGACCGCCTCTCCGCGCTGGCCCGCGCCCACCAGGTACCCGGAGCCCAACTCGCCGTGCACAGCGGCGGATCCACGCTCGCCGTGGAGACCGGCGTGCTGGACTGCGCCACCGGGGAGCCGTTCACCACCGACACGGCGGTGCCCCTCGGCTCCATCACCAAGTCCTACACCGCGACCGTCGTCATGCTGCTGGTGGCGGACGGGGATGTGGAGCTGGACGACCAGCTCAGCGACCATGTGCCGGAGCTGCGGCGGGCTGGTCCGCCGTGCACGGTGAGACAGGTGCTCAGCCACACCGCCGGGCTCGCCTCCGGCCCGGACTCCGACCATGTGGCCGCGCTGACCACCTCGCGCTATCTGCTGGACCACTGCACCGACCGCACCCTGGTGATGCCCCCGGGGACCGACTTCTCGTACTCCAACGCCGGCTATGTCGCGGCGGGCCGGCTGATCGAGACGGTCACCGGGATGAGCTGGCAGGAGGCCATACGGTCGATCCTGCTGGACCCGCTGGGCACCGTCCCCTCCTTCATCGGCACCTCCGGTGCACCGCACCGGCCGGCCGCCCGCGGCCACTCGGCCAACAAGGCGACCGGCAGAACGCGGCCGGTCCGGCAGAACCTCGCCCCCGCCGAAGCCGCGGCCGGCGCCCTGATGGCCAGCGCCCTGGACCTGGTCGCGCTGGCCCGCGACCACATGGGCGACGGTGCGCCGAGGCTGCTGCCGCCTCAGCTCGCGGAGGAGATGTGCCGGCCCGTGCCCGGTGCCGACCCCGGTGTCCTCGCCGACGGCTGGGGCCTGGGGTTCGCGCTCTTCCGGCACGAGGGCGCCATCTGGTTCGGACACGACGGCAACGCCCAGGGCACCTCGTGCTATCTGCGGGCGGATCCCCGTACCGGTGTGGTCGTCGCCTTCACCAGCAACGCGGGCAGCGGCGCCGATCTGTGGTACGAACTGGCCGGCACCCTCGACGAGATCACCGGCATCGGCGTGCCCGGCACCCCGTCCCGGCCGCGCCCGGCCACCCCGATGGCCGCGACGGCGCAGTGCACCGGGGTCTATCTCAACGGTGACATCGAGTATCAGGTGACCATGAACGACAGCGGCACGCTCGCCCTGTCCGTGGACGGCGACTCCCCCGCCCCCCTGGTCTGTCACGAGGACCTGACCTGCGATCTGGTCGATCCGTCCTCCGGACGCCGGATCCCCGGCGGCCGCTTTGTGCGCGATCCGCGGACCGGCGCGGTCGACCGCATCCAGCTCTCGGGCCGGATGGCCCGCAAGAGCGCCCTCGTCTGAGGCACCGCACCTCATCCCACCGGGACGGACTCCCCACTCTCCCCAAGGCCGCCCGCGGTGATCACCCTGTCCCCGCCCGTTCACCCGCTCTGAAGGGCCGTCCCACCATGAAGGACCAGTACGACACGTCATCCGGTCCGGCGTTCGCACCCCAGGACGCCACGGACCTGCCCCCCGCGAAGTGGAACGCCACCGCCCGTGCCGCCTCCCGCGCACCGCTGGGCGAGCTCTTCCAGTCCTGGGCGGCCCGTACCCCCGATGCGCCCGCGCTGGTGGCCGGGGACCGGACGTGGTCCTTCGCCGAGGTCGACACCTGGGCCAACCGGCTGGCCCACCATCTCATCGGACGCGGCGTGGGGCCGGAGCGCGTGGTGGCGCTGGTGCTGCCGCGCTCGGCCGAGCTGGTGGTGGCCGAGCTGGCGGTGGCGAAGGCCGGCGGCGCGTTCCTGCCGATCGACCCCGCCCACCCCGAGGAGCGCCGCGCCATGATGCTGGCCGACGCCCGCGCGACCGTGGTGCTCGACGACCCGGAGCGGATCCGGTCCGTGGCGGGGCCCGGCCACGCGCCCGGCGACGGGGACCGGCTCGCACCGCTGCGTCCGGAGCACCCCGCGTATGTCATCTACACCTCCGGCTCCACGGGCGTGCCCAAGGGGGTGCTGGTGCCGCACGCCGGGCTGGGGAACTTCTCGGCCGCGACGACCGCCCACTACCGCGTCGAGCCCGGCGACCGGGTGCTGCAGTTCTCCTCGCCGAGCTTCGACGCCTCCGTTCTGGAGCTGTGCTCCTCCCTGCTCGCGGGCGCGGCGCTGGTGGTGCCCCCGGAGGGGCCGCTGCTGGGCGCCGAGCTGCCCGCGGTGCTGCGTGACCACCGGGTGACCCACGCCCTGATCCCCCCGGCGGCGCTGGCGACAGTGCCGCCCGAGGAGGTACGCGCCGGGCTGCCGGAGTTCCGCACCCTGATCGTGGGCGCCGAGGCGTGCCCGGCCGATCTGGTGGACCTGTGGGCGCCGGGCCGGCGGCTGGTCAACTCGTACGGACCGACGGAGGCCACCGTGGTGGCCACCTGGACGCAGGCCCTGCGGGCGGGCTCCGGCACCCCGCCGATCGGCCGTCCGCTGCCCAACACCCAGGTCTTCGTGCTGGATCAGGCGATGCGGCCGGTGCCGGTCGGCGCCACGGGAGAGCTGTACATCAGCGGCGCCGGGGTGGCCCGCGGCTATCTCGACCGCCCGGGGCTGACCGCCGGGCGCTTTGTCGCCGCCCCCTTCGGCCCGCCCGGCTCCCGGATGTACCGCACCGGCGATCTGGCCCGCTGGCGGGCCGACGGGCAGCTGGAGTTCCTCGGCCGGACCGACCATCAGGTCAAGGTCCGCGGCTTCAGGATCGAACTGGGCGAGGTGGAGGCCGCGCTGACCCGCCATCCGGAGGTCGGCGCCGCCGTCGTCACCGTCCGGGAGGACGAGCCCGGTCTGAAGCGGCTGGTCGCCTATGTGGTGCCCACCAGCGGCGGGACGCCGCCGCGGGCCGCACAGCTGCGGGACTGGGCGGCCCGGCTGCTGCCCGCCCATATGGTGCCGTCCGCCTATGTCGTGCTGGACGCGTTCCCCCTCACCCCGCATCGCAAGATCGACCGGCAGGCGCTGCCCGCGCCGCGCACCGGCCCGGACGGGGACACCCGGCACATCGCGCCCCGCACCCCCGCCGAGGCCGCCCTGGTCCGCATCTGGGCCGAAGTGCTGCCGGTGGACACCGTGGGGGTCGAGGACGACTTCCTGGGGCTCGGCGGCGACTCCATCCTCGGCGTCCGGATCCTGTCCCGTATCCGGGCGGAGCTGGGCGTGGAACTGACGCTCCGTGAGCTGCTCGACGCCCGGACCGTGGCGCGGCTGGCGGGCGCGCTGCCCGCCGAGCCCGTCGATCCCTCCACCGTATCCGAGCCGCCGATCCCCTCCGCGCCGCGCGACCGTCCGCTGCCGCTGTCCGCCGCCCAGCGGCGGCTGTGGTTCCTGGACGATCTGACCTCCGGCGGCATCGAGTACAACACCGGGGCCGGGCTGCGGCTGAGCGGCCCGCTCGACCGGGACGCCCTGGGCCGGGCGCTCGACGCCCTGGCCGCCCGGCACGACGCGCTGCGCACCACCTTCGCCACCGTGGACGGGCGCGGTGTGCAGCTCGTGGCCGAGTACGGGACCTTACCCCTGGAGCGGGTCGACCTCGGCGGGCATCCGGCCGCGGAGCGCGCCGAGGCCGTCGACGCCCGGCTGACCGAGGAGCTGGGCCGCCCCTACGACCTGGAACAGGGGCCGCTGACCAGAGCGCTGCTCATCCGGCTCACCGACGACGACCATGTCCTGCTGCTGGCCCAGCACCACATCGTCACCGACGGCTGGTCGGTCGGCGTCCTGGTCCGCGAACTGGCCGCGCTCTACGCGGCGGAGGTGGCCGGGACCGGCCCCGCGCTCCCCCACCTGCCCGTGCAGTACCCGGACTTCGCCGTCTGGGAGCGGAACCGGCCCGCCCCGCCGCGGCAGGACACCGATCTGAAGTACTGGCGGACCCGGCTCGCCGGAACGCAGACGCTGGAGCTGCCCACCGACCGGCCCCGCCCCCCGGTGCGCACCACCGCGGGCGCGGTGCACCGCCGCGAGTTGCCCGCCGATCTGGTGGCGGGCCTCGGCCGGCTCGGCCGGGAGCGGGGCACCACGCTGTTCACCCTGCTCGCGGCGTCCGTCGCGGTGCTGTTCTCGCGCTACTCGGGCCAGCGGGACGTCGCCTTCGGCACCGTCACCAGCGGACGCCACCGCAAGGAGCTGGAGTCGGTCGCCGGGTTCTTCGTCAACACGCTGGTGCTGCGCGCCGATGTCGACGGGGACAGCAGGGTCGAGCAGTTCCTGGACGCGATGCGCGAGACGGTGCTGGACGCCTTCGGCCATGACGAGCTGCCGTTCGAGCGTGTCGTCGAGGAGCTGGCCCCGCGGCGCGACCCCAGCCGCAACCCGCTGGTGCAGGCGCTGGTCGTCCAGCAGGGCGCCATGGTGCCCGCGCGGGAGGCCGGGGGCGTGCGGATCGCCGAGCACGCGCTGCCGCGACCGGCCGCGCGGTTCGATCTGGTGCTGGAGTTCCTGCCCCGGGACGACGGATCGCTCGGGCTGACCGTCGAGTACAACTCGGATCTGTTCGACGCCCGGACGATGGAACAGATGGCCCGGCATCTGCACCGGCTGCTGGCCGGGATGGTGGCCGATCCCGGCATCACCCTGGTCGAACTGCAGATGCTGAGCGACGCCGAGTGGCACAAAATGCTCGACGCCTGGAACGGAACGGGTCACGCCGCCTACGAGGCGACCCTGCCCGAACTCTTCGCGGCGCAGGCGGCGTCGCGGCCGTCGGCGCCCGCCGTGGCCTGGGGGGACACCCGGCTCTCGTACGACGAGGTCAACCGGCGCGCCAACCGGCTCGCACGGCTGCTCATCGACCGGGGGGTCGGCCCCGAGCAGCTGGTGGCCCTGGCGCTGCCGCGCTCGGCCGACCTCGTCGTCGTCCTGCTGGCGGTGCTCAAGGCGGGCGCCGGATATCTGCCGGTGGACCCCGGGTATCCGGCCCCGCGCATCGCGTTCATGCTGGACGATGCCGCGCCCTCGGTGATCCTCACCACCGCCGAGATGGCCGGCTGCCTTCCCGACGGCGCCGAGCCTCTCGTCCTGGACGACGAGGCGGTCCGCGCCGATCTGGCGAGCCGGGCGGACGGCGACATCACCGACGCCGAGCGGACCCGGCCGCTGGACCGGGCTCATCCCGCGTATGTCATCTACACCTCCGGTTCGACCGGCAGGCCCAAGGGCGTGGTGGTCACCCAGCAGAGCGTGGCCGGGCTGGTGGCCTGGGCCGCGGCGGAGCTGGGACCGGAGGGGCTGACCGATGTGGTGGCCTCGACCTCGCTCAACTTCGACGTGTCCGTCTTCGAGATCCTCTGCCCCCTGCTGGCGGGCGGCAGCATCGAGGTGGTCAGGGATCTGCCGGCCCTCACCGACCCTCACGACCGGCCGCGCGCGGCGGGGCTGCTCAGCGGGGTGCCGTCGGTGTTCGCGCGGATCCTGGGCGGGGACGCCCCGGACATCGGGGCCAAGACCGTGGTCCTGGCGGGCGAGGCCCTGCCCAGCCAGACCGTACGGGACATCCGGGAGGCCATGCCCTCCTGCCGCGTCGTCAATATGTACGGACCGACCGAGGCGACGGTGTACGCCACCGCCTGGTTCTGCGAGGGTGCCGCCCCCGAGCAGGCGCCGCCGATCGGCCGGCCCGTCGCGGACACCCGGGCCTACGTCCTCGACCCGACGCTGCGGCTGGTCCCGCCCGGGGTGACCGGCGAGCTCTACCTCGGCGGCCAGGGCCTCGCCCGCGGCTATCTCAACCGGTCGGCGCTGACCGCGAACCGCTTTGTCCCCGACCCCTTCGGGGCGGCCGGCAGCCGGATGTACCGCACCGGAGACCTGGTCCGGTGGAACAGCGACGGCCAGCTGGAATACATGGGCAGAGTCGACGACCAGGTGAAGATCCGCGGCTTCCGCATCGAACTGGGCGAGGTCGAGACGGCGCTGCTGCGCCACCCCGAGGTGGCCGAGGCGGCCGCCGTCGCGAAGGAGGCCGGGGACCACAAGCGGCTGATCGCCTACGTCGTCCCCGTGCCGGGAGCCTCGCCGGACCCGTCCGGGCTGCGGAGGTTCGTGACGAACGGCCTGCCCGACTACATGGTGCCCGCCTCGGTCCTCGTCCTGGAGCGGATGCCGCTCAACCCCAACGGCAAGCTGGACCGCGGCCGGCTCCCCGACCCGGACTGGGCCGCCGCGGCGGCGACCGGCTATGTGGCGCCCCGCACCGCGACCGAGCGGATTCTCGCGAAGGTCTGGGCCGGGATCCTGCGGGTGGAGCGCGTCGGCGTGGAGGACAACTTCTTCTCGCTCGGCGGCGATTCGATCCTTTCCATCCAGGTGGTCTCCCAGGCACGGCAGGCCGGCCTCCCGGTCACCTCGCGCGATGTCTACCGCCATCAGACGATCGCCGCTCTCGCCCTGAACCTGGACACCGCGGCTCCGGCCGCGCGCCCCGACGCCGTGGAGGAGGCGGCCACCGGGGACCTGCCGCTGACCCCCATCCAGCACTGGCTGTTCGAGGCCGACCCCGGGCGGGCCGGGCACTTCAACCAGACGATCTCCCTCGTCCTGCCCGAGGACGTGGACCAGGAGGCGCTGCGGGGGGCGCTGGCGGCGCTCGTGGACCACCATGACGCCCTGCGCTCCCGGTTCCACCGGAAGGACGGCGACGGCTGGTACCAGCGGATCGAGAGCGGGGGGACGCCGGACGTCCTGCGCCGCCACACCGGAGACGGCGCCCCCCATCCGGGCGGATTCGACCTGGCGGAGGGGCCGCTGCTGCGCGCGGTGCTCGAGGAGGCGGGCGCCGGAGCGCGGCCGGTGCTCCATCTCACCGTGCACCACACCGTGGTGGACGGGGTCTCCTGGCGCATTCTGCTGGAGGACCTGGACAGCGCCTACCGCCGGCTGGCGGAAAGCGCACCGGTCCGGCTTCCGGCCGCGTCCTCCTCGCTGCGCCGCTGGGCGCTCCGGCTGAACGACCACGCGGCGGCCGGCGGCTTCGCCGACGAGACGGACTACTGGACCGGGCTCGCCCGGGACTGCGACCCGTCGCTGCCCAGGGACCACGAGGGCGCGAACACCTACGCCTCCGCCCGCTCGGTCACCGTACGGCTCGGCCCGGACGAGACCACGGCCCTGCTCCAGACCCTGCCCGAGGTCTACCGGACGCAGGTCAACGATGTGCTGCTGAGCGCGCTGGCCCGGGTGCTGACCCGGTGGACGGGGCGTGGCCGGGTCCCGGTGGACCTGGAGGGCCACGGCCGCGAGGAGATCTTCGAGGAGGTGGATCTGTCCCGTACGGTCGGCTGGTTCACCACCCGCTTCCCGGTGGCGCTCTCCCTTCCGCAGTGGAAGGGCGGGGACTGGGGCGCGGTCCTCAAGTTCGTCAAGGAGCAGCTGCGGGCCGTACCGCGCCGTGGGCTCGGGTACGGGGTGCAGCGCCATCTGATCCGCCCCGAGGGGTTCCCGGAGGGTCCCACCGCCGGAATCAGCTTCAACTACCTCGGCCAGTTCGAGCTGCCGGGCGACGGCGACGGGCTCTTCCGCGGGCTCCACCGTGAACTGGCCCTGGACGCCGACCCGGCGGCCACGCGTCCGCATCCGCTGGAGGTGGTCGGCCGGGTCGAGGGGCGGACCCTGGAATTCACCTGGTTCTACTCGGGGAATCTGCACCGGGAGGAGACCGTCGGGCGGCTGGCCGAGGAGTTCCGGCAGGCGCTGTGCGAGATCGCCCGGCACGGCGCCGCGCCCAGCGCCGGCGGCCGCACCCCGTCCGACTTCCCGCTCGCCGCCCTCGACCAGCCCACCGTGGACCGGCTGGCGGGGGACGGCAACGGGGTGGAGGACATCTACCCGCTCACCCCCACCCAGGCGGGCATGCTGTTCCACGGGCTGTCCCAGGAGGACCGGCGCGCCTACTTCCAGCAGCTCACCTTCGTCCTCGACGGCGTGCCCGATCCCCGGGCGCTGGCTGCCGCCTGGCAGCACGTCACCGACCGGACACCGATTCTGCGCAGCCGCGCGGTGTGGGGCGGGGTGCCCGAACCGCTGCAGGTGGTGGAGCGGGGCGCCCGGGTGCCGGTCACCCAGCTCGACTGGCGCGAGCTGTCCGGGCCCCGGCGCCAGGAGGAACTGCGGATTTTCCTCGCCGAGGACCGGGCCAGGGGGCTCGACCTGGGCACCGCGCCGCTGATGCGGCTGGCCCTCGCCCGCCTCTCCGCCACCGAGGTGCGGGTGGTGTGGACCTTCCACCATCTGCTCCTGGACGGCTGGAGCCTCTTCCAGGTACTGTCCGACGTCTTCCACTGCCACGCCCGGTCGCGTGACGGATCGTCCGATGTGGCGGCCGGTCTGCCCAGCCGCCGCCCGTTCCGCGACTATGTGACCTGGCTGCGGGAGCGCGACTGGTCCCGGGCCGAGGAGCACTGGCGCGCCCGGCTCGCCGATCTGTCGGAGCCCACCCCGCTGCCCTTCGACCGGGAGCCCACCGAGACCCATCACGCGGAGTCCACCGAGGCGGTCCGGATCACGCTGCCCGCCGACGCCTCCCGCCGGCTGGAGGAGCTGGCCAGGGGCGCGGGGCTCACCATGAACACCCTGTTCCAGGGGGCGTGGGCGGTCCTGCTCGCCCGGCAGAGCGGGCGCGGGGACGTCGTCTTCGGGACCACGGTGTCCGGGCGTCCGCCGGAACTCCCGGGCGTCGAAGCGATGAGCGGACTCTTCATCACCACCGTGCCGACCCGGCTTTCGGTGCCGTCCGAGGGCACGCTGCTGTCCTGGCTGAGCTCGGTGCAGACGGAGCAGACCGAGGACCGGCGGTTCGACTTCGTACCGCTGACCCGGCTGCGGTCCTTCACCTCCCTCGCCGACCGGGTGAACCTCTTCGACTCCATCGTGGTCTTCGAGAACTACCCGGTCGGGGGGGACCTCGCCGCCGCGCACGGTCTGGAACTGCGGGAGCTCGACGGCATCGAGACGACGAACTACCCGCTGTCCCTGGTGGTCTACCCCGGCGAGGAGCTGGTGCTGCGGCTCGGCTACGACCCCGCCCTGTTCGACGACGCCACCGTCGGGCGCCTGGCCGAGTATCTGTCGGTGCTGCTCACCTCCATGGCCACCGGCCCGGACCGCGCGCCCGCGCGCCTTCCGATGCTCACCCCCGCCCGGAGCCGGCAGGTGCTCCAGGAGTGGAACGACACCGCGGCCCCGCTGCCCGAGGGCACGGTGGCCGAGCTGTTCGCCGCGCAGGTGGGGCGTACGCCGGACGCGCCGGCGCTGGACGGCGAGGGCGGCCCGGTCAGCTACCGGGAGCTCGACGCGCGCGCCAACCGGCTGGCCCACCGGCTCATCGGGCTCGGCGTCCGGCCGGAGCACCCGGTGGCGGTCCTGATGAACCGGTCCGTGGAGTTGGTGGTCGCCCAGTTGGCGATCGTCAAGGCCGGCGGGATGTACGTACCGCTGGACATACGCGCCCCCGAGGACCGGCTGCGGACGGTGCTGGCCGAGGCGGCGGCGGACGTGCTGCTGACCGACCGGGACCGGGAGCGCGCCGCGGCGGACATCCCGCACGGCGGGCGGACGCTGGTGGTGGAGGCCGGTGGCGACCTCGGCAGCGGGCCCAGCACACCGCCCCGGGTGGAGGTCTTCCCCGACAACACGGCCTATCTGATGTTCACCTCGGGCTCCACGGGACGGCCCAAGGGGGTCGCGGTGCGCCACCGCGACATCACCGCCCTCGCCTTCGACCGCGCCTTCGCGGCGCACGAGCGGGTGCTGGTGCACTCCCCCCAGGCGTTCGACGCCTCCACCTACGAGCTGTGGGTGCCGCTGCTGCGCGGCGGCCGGGCCGTCCTGGCGCCTCCCGGGGACGTGGACGCGGACACCGTACGCCACGCGATCGCCGCGCACGGGGTGACCTGCCTGTGGCTCACCGCCGGTCTCTTCCGGCTGCTCGCGCAGGAGGCGCCGGAGTGCCTGCGCGGCGCCCGGGAGGTGTGGACAGGCGGCGAGGCCGTGCCCGCCGGGGCGGTGCGCCGGGTGCTCGACGCGTGCCCGGAGCTGACGGTGGTCGACGGCTACGGGCCCACCGAGACCACGACCTTCGCCACCCGGCGCCCCTTCCGCGCCGGGGAGGAGCTGCCACCGACGCTGCCCATCGGACGGCCGCTGGACAACACCCGCGTCCATGTCCTGGACGCCTTCCTCCAGCCACAACCCCCGGGCGTCCCCGGCGAGTTGTACATCGCGGGCGCCGGTCTCGCCCGCGGCTACCGCGACCGCCCCGGCCCGACGGCCGAGCGGTACGTCGCCGACCCCTTCGGGCCGCCCGGCTCCCGGATGTACCGCACCGGGGACATCGTGGCCTGGACCGCCGACGGCGAACTGAGCTTCGTGGGCCGGTCCGACGACCAGATGAAGGTCCGGGGCTTCCGTATCGAACCGGGCGAGATCGAGGCCGCGCTCACCCGCCACGGGGCCGTCGCGGAGGCGGTCGTCGCGCTCGCGCGCGAGGGGGAGCGCACCTTGCTGGCCGCCTATCTGGTCCCGGTCCGCGGTGACGCGGTGCCGGACCCCGAGGAGCTGCGGCCGTTCCTGGGCGCCGTACTGCCCGACTACATGGTGCCCGCGGTCTTCGTCAGCCTCGACGAACTGCCGCTCACCGGCAACGGAAAGGTGGACCGCCGCCGGCTGCCCGCACCTGACTGGGCGGCCGCCTCGGGCGCGGGGTACGTGGCACCGCGCACCGACGCCGAGCGGGCCCTCGCGGCGATCTGGGGCACCCTGCTGGGCCGGGACCGGATCGGGGTCGAGGACAACTTCTTCATGCTCGGCGGGGACTCGATCCTCAGCATCCAGGTCGCCTCCCGCGCCCGGCAGGCGGGGCTGTCGCTGACGCCCAGGGAGCTCTTCCGGCACCCCACGATCGCCTCGCTCGCCACCGTCACCCAGGCCGCCGCGCGCCCCGCCACCGACGCGGGGCCGGTGACCGGGGACGTGCCGCTCACCCCGATCCAGCACTGGTTCTTCGGCACGCAGAGCGCCTGGCCCGCGTACTTCAACCAGTCCGTCGTGGCCGAACTCGACCAGGATCCCGACCCCGAGGCGCTCCGGCAGGCGCTCCGGGCGCTGCTGGAACACCATGACGCGCTGCGGACACGCTTTACGCGCCGGGCGGACGGGAGCGTACGGCAGTACTGCCCGCCGCCGGACGAGGCGGGTCCGGTACCGCTGCGGGAGCACGACCTGTCGGGGCTCGGCGCCCGCGAGCGGCGGGCCGCCGAGGACGCGGCCATGGCCGAGGCGCACGCCGGCTTCGAGCTGGAGCGCGGGCCGCTGCTGGCCGCCCGGCTGCTGCGCACCGGAGACGGGCGACCGCCGGCGCTCTTCCTGACCGTGCACCACCTCGTGGTGGACGGTGTCTCCTGGCGGGTGCTGCTGGAAGACCTGGACACCGCCTACCACCAGGCGCTCCGCGGCGAACGGCCCGATCCGGGCGCGCGCACCACCTCGGTGCGGGACTGGTCCCGGCGCCTGGTCGAGCACACCGCCGCGGGCGGCTTCGACGCCGAACTCCCGTACTGGACGGCGGTGTCCGCGGACTGTGCCGCCGGGCTGCCCGTCGACGGTGAGGGGGACGCCACCGTCGCGGCCATGGAGACGGTCACCGTCCGGCTGGACCAGCGCCGGACCACCGCCCTGCTCCAGCAGGTGCCCGGGATCTACCACACCCGCGTCGACGACGTCCTGCTCGCGGCGCTGGGCCGGGTGCTGGCCGAGTGGACCGGGCGGCACAAGGTGGCCGTCGATCTGGAGGGGCACGGCCGGGAGGAACATCTGCTCGACGGGGTGGACCTCTCCCGTACCGTCGGCTGGTTCACCACCATGTTCCCGGTGGCTCTGGAGATCCCGGCCGGCGGCTGGGGCAAGACGCTCAAGTCCGTCAAGGAGCAGCTGCGGTCGGTGCCCGCGCGGGGCATCGGCTACGGGACGCTGCGCCATCTGGCCCCGTCCACCGGGCTCCGGGACACGCCGCGGCCCCTGATCAGCTTCAACTACCTTGGCCAGTTCGACTGGTCCGCCGCCGGGGAGTCCCTGGTCGCCGCCGTACGGGGCGGGTTGGGCGGTGACGCGGCACCGGAGTCGGAGCGGGCGCATGTGCTGGACGTCGTGGGCCGGGTCGAGCAGCGGTGCCTGGAGATCACCTGGTACTACGGCTCGGGGACGCACACGAAGGAGACGGTGGACCGGCTGGCCCAGGAGATGCTCCGCGCCCTGGAGGAGATCGTCGGCCACTGCGCCGAGCCCGGGGCCGGCGGCCGTACGCCGTCGGACTTCCCGCTGGCCCGGCTGGACCAGGCCGCGGTGGACCGGGTGGCCGGCGACGGCCGGGCGGTGGAGGACATCTATCCGCTGGCCCCGATGCAGGCCGGCATGTTGTTCCACAGCCTGGTGGACCCGGCGTCGGACGCCTACTTCAACCAGGTGCAGCTGGGGCTGACCGGGGTGACGGATCCGGTGGCGCTGGCGACGGCATGGCAGCGGACCGCGGACGCCAACCCGATCCTGCGCACCCGTCTGGTCTGGGAGGACACCCCGGAGCCCCTTCAGGTCGTCCAGCGCCGGGCCGCCGTACGCATCGTCCACCACGACTGGACCGGACGGCCCGACCGGTGGCGCGAGGCCGAACTGAGCCGGCTGCTGGCCGAGGACCGGGCCGAGGGGCTCGACCTCGGGGCCGCCCCGCTGATGCGGCTGACCCTGATCCGGCTGTCCCCCGACGAGGTCCGGCTGATCTGGACCTTCCACCATGTGCTGCTGGACGGCTGGAGCGCGGCGCAGGTCTTCGACGAGGTGTGCGAGCGGTACGCGGCGCTCACCACCGGACGCGGCGCGGACGTCCCCGCCCGCCGGCCCTTCCGCGAGTATCTGGACTGGCTCGGCGCGCAGGACACGGCGGAGGCCGAGCGGTTCTGGCGCGGGGCGCTGGCGGGCTTCACCTCCCCGACCGAGCTGCCGCGGGACCGGACCGCGGTCGAGGCGCACCGCACCGCCTCCTCCGGCACCCACCGGGTGACCCTCGGCGCCGAGGAGTCCGCCCGGCTGCGCACGACGGCCCAGCGGAGCGGGCTGACCATGAACACGGTGGTACAGGGCGCCTGGGGGCTGCTGCTGTCCCGGTACAGCGGGGCCCATGACCTGTGCTTCGGCACGACCGTCTCCGGGCGTCCGGCCGCGCTGCCTGGTGTCGAGTCCATGGTCGGGGTGTTCATCAACACCGTGCCCACCCGGGTCCGGGTGGACGGCCAAAGCCGGCTGCTGACCTGGCTGCGGGAGCTCCAGACGGCGCAGTCGGAGTCCCGGCGCTTCGACTTCGTGTCCCTGGCGCAGCTGCGGAGCTGGAGCGATGTCCCCGGCGGGGTCAATCTCTTCGACAGCATCGTGGTCTTCGAGAACTACCCGTTCGACAGCGAGGCCATCGCGGCGCACGGCCTCGGCATCCGGCAGGAGCGCGATCTGGAGCCGACCAACTACGCGCTCAGCGTGGTGGTGGCGCCCGAGGAGCGGCTGTCGATCTCGCTGGACTACGACCCCGCCGCCTTCGACGCCTCGACGATCGAGCGGCTGGGTTCGTGTCTGCGCGGGCTCCTGGAGGAGATGGCGGTCGATCCCGTACGGCGGCTGGACGAGCTGCCGCTGATCGGCGAGGCGGAGACCCGGCGGATCCTCGACGAGTTCAGCGGCCCGGTCTCCCCCGCGCCACGGGCGGTCCTGCCCGAGCTCTTCGAGGCGCAGGCGGCCCGTACTCCGGACTCCGTGGCGGTGGTCGGGGAGGACGGACGGCTGACCTACCGGGAGCTGAACGAGCGCGCCAACCGGCTGGCCCGGCTGCTGATCGGCTCAGGGGCGGGCCCCGAACACTTCGTCGCCCTCGCGATGCCGCGCACCCCGGAGCTCGTGGTGGCCCTGCTGGCGGTGCTCAAGAGCGGTGCCGGATATCTCCCGGTCGACCCCGCCTACCCGGCGGAGCGCATCGCGTTCATGATCGGCGACATCGCCCCGGACACCGTCCTGACCACCGAGGAGGTGGCGGAGAAGATTCCCGCCGGACCCGCCCGGATCCTGCTGAACGGCGCGGACTCGGGCCGCCGGGCGGCCGGGCAGCCCGCCCATGACATCACCGATGCCGAGCGGACGTCCCCGCTGTCCCCCGGCCATCCGGCCTATGTCATCCACACCTCCGGATCGACCGGTACGCCCAAGGGCGTCGTGGCCACCCACCAGGGTGTCGCGGCGCTGGGGGCGTGGGCGGCGGCGGAGTTCGGGGCGGCGGGCCTGTCCCATGTGGTGGCCTCCACCTCGCTCAACTTCGATGTGTCGGTCTTCGAGATCATCTGCCCGCTGCTGACGGGCGGCTGCCTTGAGATCGTCCGCGATCTGCTCACCCTGGCCGAGCGGACACAGCCCTGGACCGCGAGCCTGATCAGCGCCGTGCCCTCCGCCCTCGGGCAGGTGCTCGGCAAGGGGTCGGTCGCCGTCGCGGCCGACACGGTGGTGCTGGCGGGTGAGGGGCTCGCGGCCCGTACCGTCCAGGAGGTCCGCGCGGCCATCCCTGGCTGCCGGGTGGCGAACATCTACGGCCCCACCGAGGCCACCGTCTACGCCACCGCCTGGACCTGCGACCCCGCCGACCCCGGCCGGACCCCGCCCATCGGCGCCCCGATCGCCGCGACCCGCGCCTACGCGCTGGACGCCCGGCTGCGGCCGGTGCCCGTCGGCGTGCCCGGAGAGCTGTATCTCGCCGGCCCCGGCCTGGCGAGGGGCTACTTCGGCCGACCCGGACTGACCGCGCAGCGGTTCACGGCCGACCCCTTCGGCCCGCCGGGCAGTCGGATGTACCGCACCGGCGACCTGGTCCGCTGGGACCAGGACGGGCAGCTGGAGTACCTCGGCAGAACCGACGACCAGGTCAAGGTGCGCGGCTTCCGGATCGAACTGGGCGAGGTCGAGGCCGCGCTGGCCCGCCACCCCGATGTCGCCGAGGCCGCCGCGGCCGTCATCGACACCTCGGGCCACAAGCGCCTGGCCGGCTATGTCGTCCCGGCCTCGGGACACCCGGTGGACCCCGCGGCGATGCGCGCGTTCCTCGCCCGGAGCCTGCCGGACCATATGATCCCCGCGGCGATCGTCACGCTGGACCGGCTGCCGCTGGGCACCAGCGGCAAACTCGACCGGCGGGCGCTGCCCGTACCGGTCTGGGCCGCCCCCGCCACCGGCCACATCCCCCCGCGTACGGAGGCCGAGAAGGCCCTCGCCGCGATCTGGGCCGAGGTCCTGGGGCTGGAGCGGGTCGGCGTGGAGGACAACTACTTCACCCTCGGCGGCGACTCCATCCTCAGCATCCAGATCGTCTCCTCGGCCCGCCGGGCCGGGATCGCGCTGACGCCCCGCCATCTCTTCGTTCACCAGACCGTCGCGGCCCTGGCCGCCGCCGCGCAGGACGTACCGGCCACGGCGGCCACCGCCGAACAGGGGCCGGTCGTCGGCGAGGTGCCGCTCACCCCGATCCAGCACTGGCTCTTCGAAAGCCTCCCCGAGAGCCCCTGGCACTTCACCCAGTCGGTCTCCGCTGAACTGAGCGGCCCGGTGGACGAGACCGCGCTGCGCGCCGCCCTGGCCACGCTGCCGGAGCACCACGACGCCCTGCGGATGCGGTTCGAGCGCAGCGGGGACGGCCCCTGGCGCCAGCACAACGCCCCGCCCGGCGCCGCGCGGATGCTCGACGTCCACGATCTGTCCGCCGATGAACCGGGGCGGCGGGCCGAGGTGATGCGCAAGATCGCCGGGCAGGCGCAGGCCGGATTCGACCTCGCCCGGGAGCCGCTGCTCAAGGCCGTGCTCTTCACCCGGGGCGACGAGGAGCGCCCGGTGCTCTTCCTGACGGCCCACCATCTGGTGGTCGACGCCGTCTCCTGGCGCATCCTGCTGGAGGATCTGGACACCGCCTACCGTCAGATCACCGCCGGAGGACCTGCGGAGCTCGGCCCGAAGAGCACCTCGTTCCGGGAGTGGTCACAGCGGCTGCGCGACCACACCGCCGCCGGGGGCTTCGACGACGAGCTCGGCCACTGGACGGCGGCGGACGGGTGCGTGGACCTTCCCACGGACGGCGAGGGACCCAACGCCGCGGCCTTCGAGGAGTCGGTGACCGTCCGGCTCGACGGGGAGGAGACCCGCGTACTGCTGCAGGACGTGCCGGGCGCCTATCTGACCCGGATCAACGATGTGCTGCTGTGCGCGCTGGGCCGGGTGCTCGGCCGCTGGACCGGTCATGACCGGGTGCTGGTGGATCTGGAGGCGCACGGCCGCGAGGAGATCTTCGAGGGGGTCGATCTCTCCCGTACCGTCGGCTGGTTCACCAGCATGTTCCCGGTCGCGCTGGAGGCCGGCGCCGAAGCCGGTCTTGAGGAGACGCTGAAGGCCGTCAAGGAGCGGCTGCGGGCGGTGCCCCGCAAGGGACTGGGATACGGGGCGCTGCGCCATCTGTCCCCGGCGGCCGCGCCGGGCCTCCCCGACGCGCCCCGGATCAGCTTCAACTATCTCGGCCGGCTCGACTGGCAGCCGCCCGGCACCGGCGGTCTGCTGCACGCCCCGCACGGCGGACTGGACGGGGATATGAGCGGGGAGGCGCCCCGGCCGCACCTCATCGACGTGGTCGGCAGGGTGGAGGACGGGCGGCTGGAGCTCTCCTGGTCCTACTCCCGGTGTCTGCACCGGCGCACCACCGTGGTCCGGCTCGCCGAGGGGATGGTGGAGGAGCTGCGGGCGATCGTACGGCTCTGCTCCCGGCTGGAGGCGGGCGGGCGGACGCCCTCGGACTTCCCGCTGGCGGCCCTGGACCAGGAGACCGTCGACCTGCTGGCGGGCGACGGGCGGGACGTGGCGGACATCTATCCGCTGACGCCGACCCAGACCGGGCTGGTCTTCCATGGGCTGGCCCAGCGCGACCAGGGGCTCTATGTGGAGCAGGCGACCTTCGTCCTGGACGGGGTCCGGGACTCCCGGGTCCTGGCCTCCGCCTGGCAGCATGTCGTCGACCGCACCCCCGTGCTGCGCAGCGAGGTGGTGGTGCGGGGGGTGCCCGAGCCTCTGCAGATCGTGCGCCGTACGGCAGCCGTACCGGTCGAGGAGCTGGACTGGAGCCGGCTGACGGAGGACGAGCGCCGGGCCGCGCTGCGGCGGCTGCTCGACGAGGACCGCGCCCGGGGGATGGATCTCACCGCGGCCCCGCTGCTCCGTATCACCCTCGCCCGGCTCTCGCCGAGCGAGGTCCAGGTGCTCTGGACCTTCCACCATGTGCTGCTCGACGGTTGGAGCGTCTTCCAGGTCCTCTCCGATGTCTTCGCCGCCCATGCCGCCCTGGCCGCCGGTGAACGGCCCCGGCTGGAGGCCCGTCGGCCGTTCGCGGACTATGTGGCCTGGCTCGGCCGACAGGACCGTACACAGGCCGAAGCGCACTGGCGGCAAGCGCTGGAGGGATTCGCCGCTCCCACTCCTCTCCCCTATGACCGCAAGCCGACGCCGGAGACCGCCACCCGGTCCTCCCAGTGGCTGTCGCACCGGCTCGGTGAGCAGGACACCACCGCCCTCCAGGACTTCGCCCGGCGGCACCGGCTCACGCTCAATACGATCGTCCAGGGCGCTTGGGGATTACTCGTGTCTCGCTTGAGCGGAGAGTCGGACGTCTGCTTCGGGGCGACGGTCTCCGGACGGCCGACGGAGCTGCCGGGCGCCGACAGCATCACCGGCATCTTCATCAACACCCTGCCCGTACGGCTGGCGGTGAACGGCGACGCCGCCGCGGCCGCCTGGCTGCGCGGGCTCCAGACCGACCAGGCGGACGCCCGCGGCTTCGGCCATGTGCCGCTGTCCCAGCTGCAGGGCTGGAGCGAGGTACCGGGCGGGGTGAACCTCTTCGAGAGCCTGGTGGTGTTCGAGAACTACCCGATCAACAGCTCCGCCGCCGCCGAGCACGGACTGCGGGTGCGGGACCTCCAGGCCCTGGAGTCCACCAACTACGCGCTGACCGTGGTCGTCTCGCCCGGCGCCGAGCTGTCCGTCGAACTCGGCTATGACCCGCGGCTCTTCGAGGACGCCACCGCTCGGGCTCTCGCCGACCGGCTGACGCATGTCCTTCGCGCCCTCGCCGCGGCCCCCGACGACCTGCCGCTGGACCGGATCGACATCCTGCCGGCCGCCGAGCGCCACCGGCTCCTGGTGGACTGGAACGACACCGCCCGGCCGGTCCAGCAGGCGACGCTGGCCCAGCTCTTCGAGGCGGCGGCGGACCGCCGGCCCGACGCGCCCGCGGTGGTCTCCCCCGAGGGACGGCTGTCCTACGCGGAGCTGGACATGTGGGCCAACCGCCTCGCCCACCGCCTCATCGCCCAGGGCGTGGGCCCCGGGGAGATCGTCGCCCTGGTGCTGCAGCGGTCGGTCGAGATCGTGGTCGCCCAGCTCGCGGTGGCCAAGGCCGGGGGCGCCTATCTGCCCGTCGACCCCGACTACCCCGCCGAGCGCATCGCCCTGATGCTCGGCGACGCCGCCCCGCTCGTCACCCTCGGGGGGACGGCCGGGGTCCACACCGCCGAAGGCCCCGCGCACCGGCCCACCGACGCGGACCGGACGCGCCCGGTCGATCCCGACGACCCCGCGTATGTGATCTACACCTCCGGATCCACCGGCACGCCCAAGGGCGTGGTCGTCACCCACCGCGGGATCGGGAGCTTCGCCGCCGCCGAGGCCGAGCACTACCAGGTGCGGCCGGGCGACCGCGTGCTGCAGTTCGCCTCGCCCAGCTTCGATGCCTCCGTCCTGGAGCTGTGCATGGCGCTGCCGGCCGGGGCCGCCCTCGTGGTGCCCGAGCCCGGTCCGCTGCTGGGCGGGCATCTGGCCGATGTGCTCCGCGAGCGGCGCGTCACCCACACCCTCATCCCGCCCGCCGCGCTCGCCACGCTGCCCGTGGGCACCGAGAAGGAGCTGCCGGAGCTGCGCACGCTGATCGTCGGGGGGGATGCCTGCGGTACCGAGCTGACGGCCCGGTGGGCCCCGCACCACCGCATGATCAACTCCTATGGGCCCACCGAGGCCACCGTGGTCGCCACCTGGTCCGAGCCGCTCGTCGCCGACGGTTCCCCGCCGCCCATCGGACGGCCTGTCCCCAACACCCGGGTCCATCTGCTCGACGCGCGGCTGCGCCCGGTGCCGCCGGGGGTCCCCGGCGAGCTGTGGATCAGCGGCCCGTCGCTCGCCCGGGGCTATCTGGGCCGCCCGGGTCTGACCGCGTCCCGCTTTGTCGCGGACCCCTTCGGGCCGGCCGGCTCCCGGATGTACCGCACCGGCGATCTCGCCCGCTACGACGCCGAGGGCCGGCTCCACCACCTGGGGCGCACCGACCACCAGATCAAGCTGCACGGCTACCGGATCGAGGCCGGCGAGGTGGAGACCGCCCTGGGCGGCCACCCGGCCGTCCTGGAGGCCGTGGTGACGGTCCGTGAGGACGAGCCCGGTGTGCGCCGGCTGGTGGCCCATCTCGTTCTCGCGCCCGGTGCCACCGCGCCGTCGGGCGCCGAGCTCCGGGCCCAGCTGGGCCGGACGCTGCCCGGGTACATGATCCCGTCGGCGTTCGCCGTCCTGGACCGCCTGCCGCTCACGGAGAACGGCAAGACCGACCGCGCGGCCCTGCCCGCGCCCGGCCCCGCCACCGCCGCACCGGCCGGCCATGTCGAGCCGCGCACCCCCACCGAGGAGGTCATCGCGGAGATCTGGGCGCAGGTGCTGGGGGTCGCCAAGGTCGGCGCCGAGGACGAGTTCTTCGCCCTGGGCGGTGACTCGGTCCGCAGTCTGCTGATCGCCTCCCGCGCCAAGGAGGCGTTCGACGTCGATCTGACGCCCCGGGACATCCTGACCGCGCACACCGTCGCCGCCCTCGCCGACCTGGTCGAGGAGCGGATCCTGCGCGAACTCGAAGACGCCGCTCTCGGCGGCAGCGACCACGACGAACGGTGAGGAAAGAGAACATGACGTCTTCGAGGAACAGCCGTGCCTCCGCCCTGCCGGAGGAGCTGCGGGAAGCGCTGCGCCGCCGTCTCGCGGGCAAGGCCGGGCGCACCGAGGCGATCCCCCGCGCGGACCGCGCACAGCCGCTTCCGCTCTCCTTCGCGCAAGCGCGCCTGTGGTTTCTGCACACCCTCCAGCCGGACGAGGCCGGGTACAACAGCGCGGTGGCGCTGCGGTTGACCGGTGCCCTGGATCCGGCCGCGCTCTCCCGGGCGCTGGACACCCTGGTGGAGCGCCATGAGGCACTGCGGACCGTCTTCGAGGACGGGGACGGACAGCCCTCGCAGGTGGTGCTTCCGGCCGCCCCGCTCCCGCTGCCGGTGGCGGACCTCGACGGCGCGCAGGACGGCCGGAAGGCGCTGGAGCGGCGGCTGCAGGCGGAGTACTCGCGCCCGTTCGACCTGCGGACCGGGCCGCTGCTGCGGGCGCTGCTGATACGGGTGGCCGACGCCGAGCACGTCCTGCTGCTGACCGCCCATCACATCGTGACGGACGGCTGGTCCATGGGCGTTCTGGTGGACGAGGTGTGCGCGCTGTACGACGCCGGGGTGGCGGAGGGCGAGCGGAAGCCGCTGCCGCCGGTGCCGGTCCAGTACCCGGACTTCGCGGTGTGGCAGCGGGAGCGGCTGGACGGGCCCGCGCTGGAGAAGCAGCTCGACTACTGGAAGGGGCGACTGGACGGCATCGTCCCCCTGGAGCTGCCCGCCGACCGGCCCCGGCCGGCGGTGCGCGGCTCGGCGGGGGCGGTGTACGAGTTCACCGTGGCACGCGGCGCCGCGGCCCGGCTCCGGGGGCTGGCCGCGGAGCAGCGGACGACCCTGTTCACCGCGCTGGTCGCCGCGTGCCAGGGGCTGTTCGCGCGCTGGTCGGGGCAGGACGACATCGCGATCGGCACCGTCACCTCGGGCCGTGGCCGCATCGAGCTGGAGCGCGCCGTCGGCTTCTTCGTCAACACTGTCGTGCTGCGTTCCGGGGTGGACACCTCGCGCTCGTACCGGGAGCTGCTCACCGACGCCGGCACCACGGTCCTCGACGCCTTCGCGCATGACGAGACGCCGTTCGAGCGGCTGGTGGAGACCGTGGGGGCGCGCCGGGACGCGGGCCGCAATCCGCTGTTCGACGTCATGGTGCTGCTCCACAGCACCCCGCGGACCGCGCCCCGGATGGCCGGGCTGGCGGCCGAGAGCGTCGATGTGCCCCGGCAGTCGGCCACCTTTGACCTCAGCGTGGAGTTCCTGGAGGACGGGGACGAGCTGCGGGGGCTGCTGGAGTACAGCACCGAGCTGTTCGACGCCGGGACCGCCGAGCGGATGGCCGGGCATCTGCTGGTGCTGCTCGACGCGGTGAGCGCCGAGCCGGACCGGCCGGTGCGGGAGCTGCCGCTGCTGACGGACGAGGAGCGGCGGCGGGTGACGGACGGCGGGCACGGCGCCGCCCTGGCGGTCGAGCCGTCCACCTTCCCCGCGGTGTTCGAGGCGCAGGCGGCCCGCACTCCGGCGGCGACGGCGCTGGTCGCCGGGGAGGAGGTGTACGACTTCGCGGGGCTCAACGCGGCCGCCAACAGGCTGGCGCACCATCTGATCGCGCGGGGCGTCGGCCCCGAGCGGATCGTCGGGGTGAAGCTGCCCCGCACCGCCGACATGGTGGTGGCCATCCTCGCCGTCCTCAAGGCGGGCGGTGTCTATCTGCCCATCGATCCTGAACTCCCGGCCGAGCGCGTCGCGTTCCTCACCGCCGACGCCGAGCCGATGCTGGTGCTCGACGAGACGGCGCTGCGTACGGTCCCCGCCACGCTGCCGGCGGCCGATCCCACCGACGCCGACCGGACCGGCGCGCTGCACCCGGACAGCACGGCCTACGTCATCTACACCTCCGGCTCCACCGGCCGCCCCAAGGGCGTGGCCGTGGACCATCGGGCGATGGTGAATCTGCTGGTCAACCACCGCCATGGCTTGGTGGCGGAGGCGGGCGGCGGGCCGCTGCGCGCCGCCCTGACCGCGTCGTTCTCGTTCGACACCTCGCTGGAGGGCCTGCTGCTGATGGCCGACGGCCATGAGCTGCATCTCATCGACGAGACGACCCGGCTCGATCCGGCCGCGCTCGTCGGCCACATCGTCGAGCACCGGGTCGACTTCCTCGATCTCACCCCGTCGTATCTGCGGCAGCTCCTCCCGGCCGGGCTGCTTGACCACCCCCGGCACCGCCCCCGGGTGCTGATGCTGGGCGGCGAGGCCCTCGGGCAGGCACTGTGGCGGCAGTTGGCGGACGCCTCCGGCACCACGGCGTACAACTTCTACGGGCCCACCGAGTGCACCGTGGACGCGCTCTGGGCCCGGATCGGCGGGAGCGGCCGGCCGGTGGTGGGCCGGCCGCTGGGCAATCTGCGCGCCTATGTGCTCGACGCCCGGCTCCAGCCGGTGCCGGTCGGCGTCGCGGGCGAGCTGTATCTCGCCGGCGACCAGCTCGCCCGCGGCTATGTGCGCCGCCCCGGGCTGACCGCGGCCCGCTTTGTGGCCGACCCGTTCGGGCCCGCCGGGAGCCGGATGTACCGCACCGGCGATGTGGCGCGCTGGACCGCGGACGGGCAGCTGGACTACCTCGGCCGCGCGGACGACCAGGTGAAGATCCGGGGCCGGCGGATCGAACCGGGCGAGATCGAGGCCGCGCTGCTCGATCTGCCCGCCGTCGCCGAGGCGGCCGTCGTCGCCGTGACCGACGACCGCGACCACGTTCGGCTGGCCGCTTACTACGTACCGGCCGCCACCGCCGAACCGCCCACCGCGGCGGAGCTGCGCGCGGCCCTCGGGCGCACCCTGCCGGCCCCCATGATCCCGGCCGCCTTCGTGGCCCTGGCCGCCATGCCGCTCACCACCAGCGGCAAGCTGGACCGCCGGGCGCTGCCCGCCCCGAGGGCCGACGAGGCTCAGCGGGAGAACACCTATACCGCTCCGCGGACCCCGGCGGAGAAGGAGCTCGCGCGGATCTGGGCCGAGGTGCTCGGCGCCGGGGCGGTGGGGGTGACCGACAACTTCTTCGAACTCGGCGGCGACTCGATCCTCAGCATCCAGACGGTCTCCCGCGCCCGCCGGGCCGGGCTGCGGCTCACCTCGCGGGACATCTTCCTGCATCAGACCGTCGCCGATCTGGCCGCCGCGCTCGCCTCGCGGACCGCGCCCGAGCCCGACAGCGCCGCCGGCCGGACGGACGACGCGGGTCCGGCGCCGCTCACCCCGATCCAGCACTGGTTCTTCGCCACCCACGGTCCGCTGCGCCACTTCACCATGTCGATGGTGATCGACCTCCCGTACGGCCTCGACGAGACGGCGCTGAGCGCCGCTCTGGACGCCGTGGTCGCCCACCACCCCGCCCTGCGCACCCGGTTCGTCCGCGACGGCGACGCGTGGCGGCAGGAACCCACCGGCGCGGCGGCGGGGCCCCTGCTGCGCCGCCATGACCTGTCCGGGCTGTCCGGGGCCGAGCAGCGCACGGCGGCCGAGGCGGCGGCCGACGCCGCCCGCGCCGAACTCGACCTCGCCACGGGGCAGTTGCTGCGCTCCGCGCTGATGCTGAGCGGGGCGGGGGCCCGGCCGCGGCTGTTCCTGACCGTGCACCATCTGGCCGTGGACAGCG
>NZ_JBEXFG010000046.1:0-52611 GCF_040606675.1 Streptomyces sp. NPDC005393
ATCACCACGCGTCACAGATCGTTCCTGCAGCAGCCGGAAGCCTCCCGGGAGCCGAAGCAACCCATCAGTGATCTGAACTCAGAACAGGCCCTAGTCGACCAGGCCGAGGCGCGCGGCCCTGACTCCCGCGGCGAACCGGCTCTGAGCCCCCAGCTTCTCGACGATCTGGGTGATGAGCCTTCGTAGCGTCCGTTCGGAGCAGCCGAGCCTACGGGCGATGCTCTCGTCCTTGGCACCCGCCGCGAGGAGCGCGAGCACCTCCCGCTCCTGCGGCGAGAACCGGCTCGCGGGGTTCCCCGGCCCGGTGCCCCCGAGGTGCGGTCGGCCCACCTGCCAAGTGTGCTCGAAGACCTGCAGGAAGCACTGGGTGAGATCGGGGCTGTGCAGGATCACGTCCCCGTCCCCGCCGTGGGGGCCCGAGCCGAGGGCGATCACGGTGATCGCCCGGTCCAGGATGTTCATGTAGAGCGGGAGGGCCGGTACGACACGGACGGCCGCACCGCCCTCGATGAGCGTGTCGAGATAACGCGCCACGCCCGGGCTGCGCAGCGCTTGTGCGGAGACCAGCACCCGGACCGCGATCCCGTGGGCGAGCATCTGCCGATCCGATTCCAGGCTCGCCTCCAGGACGGGCGGCGGCGGGAAGGAGTTGCGCATCGCAAGGAACTCTTCCCGGCTCAGCGCATCCAGTTCCTCGAGACGTTCCCTCGTATGCGCCCGGTCCTTGAAGAACTCGACCTCCACGGTCTCCCGGCCATTGAGCTGCGTCGAGGAGAACAGGGCCAGTACGTCGTCGAGGGCCAGCACGTTCCGCGTGAGCGTCTCGGTCGCTGCCCGCAGCTGCCGCTCATGCTCCGAGAGCAGTTCCCGCAGGGCTCGTTCGGGCGGGCTCAGCCTGGTGCGTCTGCTGTCCAGCAGCCGTCGTTCGGTGAGCCAGTGCCCGACCTCCTTCGGAAGGGCCCCGATCTCCCGCGATTCCTTCGCCGCATCCCGCACCCCCGAGTTGGTGATCCGTTCCACCATCGAGACGTATGTCTTACGGGCCTGCGCTGTTTGGCCGGCGTGTGCATCCCCGTCGCACGGCGGTTCTTCCCGAAGGGAGGACGGCCGACGGTTCGGGCCGCTGTGCTCGACAGACATACGCGCACCATAGATCGCCCAACGGCTCACGACCAGAGACGAATTACCGGATCGGCGCCGTCGGCCGGGGGTGGTCATGTTGGATCCGGCCAGAGTTCGACTCGGAGGTGGCTCCCACAGCGGCCGCTACCGCTGCCCGCGCACCGGCCATGACGAGGGGTTCGCCGTGAAGCGCCCTCGGGGCGGACCTGTGCCGCTCGAATAGTCGTCGTCACAGGTCACGTGGCGTATCTGTACTCGTTGATGAGGCCGCCGACGGTCCGGGTGCGCAGCGGTCTGTGGGTGCGGACGTCCATCGCGGCCGGCTGCTCGGTAGTTGGCTGCGGGCCTGGTGGGGTCGGTGCTGATTTTGACAGGTCTCAAGGACCCTCCAGGCGTGCGCTTCGCCCATGACGAGGACGTGATCCCGCCGGCCCAACCGGGGATTCTCGCCGGCGAGCCGAAGCACGAGGTTTCTGATCGCGGCTCGAGTGGGCGGCCGACCGGTGCGCCTGCGCGCGCTGTCGTCCCACTTCGCAGCGGTGAATCGGCGATGCCGGCCGAGCAAGGTACCAGGGGTGATCGGGAAGACGTCGCGCCAGAGGTTTCGAGGTATCAGCCGGACAGGCCGCGAACCAGAATCGATCGGCTGGCGTAGAAGCCCGGGACGGCGTCGAGCAGATCCTCAGCTGAGGCCAGGACAGGGGCCGGGGCACACAGGCGTATCCCCAGGAGCGCGGCATGCACTTCGTGCTGGGCTTGGGTGTGGTTCCTCCATGCCTCGTCCCGGAGTTCGACGAACCGAGCGTCTAACCGCCGACGGCGGCTCTGAGCGGCTTCAGCGTCGCGCCGCCGGTAGAAGTAGAGGATCTGAGTGTCGATCACGTGAGCGATGGCGTCGAGGAAGCGGCGGTAGCTCTGCGCACGGTCCTCGGCTACCCACACGGGCGACGCCGACGGGGCGGTAGCGGTTGAGAGCGGCCTTGGTGACCATGCTGGCGGCCCGGACGGCCGCGCACGGGCCGCGGGCCTGCAGGCGCGGGTGCATCCGGTCCCAGGCGAGGGCTTCGGCCCGGCCGTAACGGGTGGTGTCGCAGGCAGTGGCCTGGTCGGGGGTGTGCCACGTCTCGGGCTTGGCGAAGGTGAGGACACCGCCGTGCTTGCGGGGCTGCCCGCCGCGCGGGGTGGAGCGACGCGGTCCGGCGTCGCGGAGCATGACCCGGTCCGAGCGCAGCCGGCCGACCAGCTCCACGGGCAGATCTGCCAGGACGTAGGCGAGCCGGGTGACGTCGTAGCCGGTGTCCATGACGATGAGGATGGGCTCGTCACCCGGGCGCCAGTGCCCGGCGCGCACGAGCCGGCCCACGACCTCGCGGAGCTGGGCGGCAGTCACCGCGGTGGCGTCGTCCGCCGGACCGAGCCGGATGGCGTCCAGCAGCGCGGTCCAGGACGTGCGGCCGGTCTCCAGCGCGGCGACGAAGGAGTAGGGCCAGCCGGGGATGAACTGGTCGGCGCTGCGGCCTCTGCCGTAGACGTGGCAGAACAGCAGGTCGGGGCTGGTGGGTGCGTCGGGACGCAGCCAGTTGCTCACGTCCACCGCGAGGACGATCCGCCCGTCGGCGGCACGCGGCAGCGGCGTGGAGGCAAGCAGCCGCCGTAGGCGGCGCGGTTCCAGCCAGCCGTGATTGACCGCGTCGTACATCGCCCCGTGCCCCCGCCGATGCTCGGCCGTCAGTGTCAGCTCGACCAGCGAGGTCACCGGGCCGTCCGCGCACAACGCCGCGTCGGTCAGCTCGAAGAGCGCGTCCGCGCGGGCGTACAGGCACTCGTAGAACTCAACCCGAAAGCGCGACAACACACCCAACGCCTCGACGGCGGGGGCATCGACGGGGAAACTCATCTCAGGGCCGTTCCTTCACGCTCCGTTACTCGACATCTCGAAGCGTGGGGGACGGCCGCGTCACGTGCGCCCGGAAACTGGAGATCTCAGCAGGTCGGGTGACGTGCGAGGTTAAACATCAAGCTTAGGCCAGAGTGCGGCTGCATTGACACCCCCCGACCTCACGCCGCCCGACAACCCACATCATCCCGCCTCGCCGCCAACCACTCCCCACCGTCGGAATTAGGCACCATAGTCGTGAAGCCTGTCAAAGCTCCAATCACGCTGCTGAAACTAGGGGTTTCCTTGGGAGCGCAGGGTGTATGGATTGGGGTGGGGTGGTACTCGTTGAGGAGTTAGTCGAGCACGTGTCAGAGCCTGACGGCAATTGCGGGAAGCGGGATGACGCTCGGATTGTCGTCCGGGGCCGTAGGCCCAGACTGCGGTGGCCGGCGACCCGATGGCCGCCCAGGCGAACCTGTGCGACGGCCTGACGGCCAGCTGCGGCCTGGGCGACGTCCTCTCGACCGCCGTCTACCAGGGTGCCCTCGCCCCACTGCTCCTGTGGCAACGTAATGGTCAGTCCTTTATCCAATTGCGCCAAACGCTGGCCATCCCGGGTCATGGAGGCACCTCCGCAGAGTAGTGTGGACCGAGGGGAATGTCGCGGAGCAGTGGCAATATGACGTGCTCTCAGAGTTACGAGAAGGGTCTCTACCGTCTTCGGGTGCGCTTGACAAGAAGACGAGGAACTTGTGCTTGACAAGAAGGCGAGGAGTTCCTGTCGTGCGCAAATTGGAAGGGCGAATGGCATGCCGGACAGCCGGATCGATCCGCATCTCATACCGGAGCCGCACGGCACGAGGTCCGCGAACCCCGGTGGTGATCGGCTGATCCATGAGATGGTGGCGCGCCAGGCCCGGCGGCGTCCGGCCGCACCAGCCCTCGTCTTCCGCGGAGAGACGATGTCTTACGGGCAGCTCGACCGCGCTGCCGACACCTGCGCGCGGGCGCTGCTGTGCAGCGGCGTCACGGCGGGACGGTTGGTTCCGGTGCTGCTGCCGCGCTCGCCCGAGCTTGTGGTGGCGCTGCTGGGGGTGCTCAAGTGCGGGGCCGCCTACACAGCCATCGACCACCGCTGGCCGGTGGAACGGGTCCTTTCGGTGGTCCGTGCCCTGGCCCCTCCCCTCCTGGTCACCAGCCGCCGATTGCCCGGCCTGGACCTGCCGACCTGGCGGCCGGGTCAGGAGCCGCAGCGGTCGGCTGACGAGGCTGCCAGTGCGGCTCCGCTTGGGGCGGTGCCCCTGCCACATCAGCCGATGGACGGTTCGGCCCTGGCCACCGTCTTCTTCACCTCGGGCACGACCGGTGAGCCCAAGGGCGTACTCTCCCCTCACCAGGCAACCACGCGCTTATTCGGCCCTGGTGGCTTACCAGGGTTCGGCCCGGGACGGGTGATGCCGCAGTTGGCACCGGTGCCCTGGGACGGCTTCACCCTGGAGCTGTGGGGCATGCTCACCACCGGTGGCACGTCGGTGATCGCGGACGACGACTATCTCCTGCCGGACGGCCTGCGTGCCATGGTGCGCGCATACGGTGTCGACACCAGCTGGTTCACCTCTTCCCTGTTCAACTTCTTCGTCGACGAGGACATCGACTGCTTCTCCGGAATGCGGCAGGTGCTCACCGGCGGGGAGCGGCTCTCGGCGGCGCACGTGCGCAGGTTTCTCAGCCGGCATCCCGAGGTGGCACTCGTCAACGGCTATGGGCCGGTGGAGAGTTGCGTCTTCGTCTCCACACACCGGGTGCTGCCCGTGGACTGCTCCCTGCCGGAAGGAATCCCGATCGGCCGTCCGGTGGCCGGCACCGAGGTGTACCTGCTGGACGGCGAGGACGGCGACGTCACCGCGCTCTCCGGCGAACGGCCGCTCCCGCCGCAGGGCGCGACCGGTGAGATCTGCGTCGCTGGGGACGGGCTGGCGCTGGGCTACCTCGGCGATCCGGCAGCCACTGCGGCGAAGTTCATCACCGCCGCTGTCGACGGCAGACCTGTCCGGCTGTACCGCACCGGTGACATCGGTCACCGGGACGCCGACGGCCTGCTGCACTTCCTGGGCCGCCGTGACCGGCAGTTGAAAATCTCCGGCCACCGCATCGAGCCGGGCGAGATCGAGGCTGTGGCGCGGCGCGTCCCCGGCCTGGGGGAGTGCTCGGTGGTCGCGGCTCCGAGACCGGACGGCAGCGGTGTCGACCAACTCGCGCTCATCTACACCGTGGTCCGGGATGGCACAGCGGCGGCCGGGCCGCCCCCGGAGCCCGATGTCGTCCGCCGCTCGCTGGCCCGGCTACTTCCCCACCACCTGGTGCCGCACATCATCCGCAGGGTCGCCGCACTGCCCCGCACCGCCAACGGGAAGGCCGACCGCGCCGCGCTCGTGGACTCGCTGTGCGCCCCGCAGGGCGGCGACAGCGCCGCGAACTGAGGGTCCACAGAGAAGTAGAGACAGGGGAGCACGGTGCTTTCGAACAATGCACGCGTGCGGGGCCGTCGTCGGCCCGGCACTGTGTGCATGGCGCAGGACTCCGGAACGCGGCCGTGGTGGGCCCGGATGCTGCCAGAGCCGGGTCCACTGCGCCCCCTGGCGGTCGCCACCGCGGCCAGCCGGATCGGCCGGGGGGCCTTCTACACCATTCTCCCGCTGTACCTTACGCGCGTCATCGGCCTGACAGCCGGCCAGGTGGGGCTGGGGCTGACCCTGGCCTCGCTGCTGGGCATGGTGGCGGGAGTGCTCGCGGGCCACCTCGCCGATGTGCTTGGTCCGAGAGGGCTGCGGATCACGGTCCGGCTGGCTGAGGCACTGATGTTGTGCGGCTACGCGCTGGTCGGCGGGTTCCGCGGTTTCGTGGCGGTGGCCTGCGTGGTGGCAGTGTGCGAGTCAGCCGGGCTGGCCGCTGAGGGTGCGCTGATCGCAGGCGCGCTGCTTCCGGAGCGCCGGGTACAGGGACGGGCCTATCTGCGCGCGGTCACGAACGCCGGATGGTCCGTGGGGGCCGTACTGGCCGCCGCGGCGCTTGCCGTGGGGAGTCGCCGAGCGTACACCGCGGTGATCCTCGGGGCGGCGACGTGCTACGTGGTCTCTGCCCTGGTCGTCAGATTGGTCCCGCCGCAGGCCCCGATCCACCAGCCGAGGCCGGTGGGCCCACGGTGGACAGCGTTGCGAGATGGTCCCTATGTGGTCCTGACGATGCTGAACGCGGCGCTGAGCATGAATGTCGGGATGTTCACCGTGGCGCTGCCGCTCTATATCGCCGACCGTACCCGTGCGCCGGCGGCGTTGTACGCCGGGCTGGTCCTGCTGAACACGACCGCGGCGACGCTCTGGCAGGTACGGGCGAGCAGGAACACCGACTCGGTGCGGGGGGCGGCGGTGGCGCAGCGCCGCTCGGGGGTGCTGCTCGCCGTCGCGTGCGCGATGTTCGGGTTCGCCGAAGGACGAGGTGTGGGGGTGGCCTGTGCCCTGCTGGTCGTGGGCGCGGCGGTGCATGTCTGCGGCGAACTGCTCCAGGCGGCGGGCTCTTGGGGGCTGTCCTTCGAGCTGGCGCCGCATGACGCCGTCGGCCAGTACCAGGGGGTGTACGGGGCCGGGCGGGACCTCGGCCAGCTCCTGACACCGGTCGTCGCCACCTCCGCCATGGTGTCATGGGGTTGGGGCGGCTGCCTGCTGCTGGGCGGGATCTTCCTTGTCATGGGCGGTCTGGTGCCACCGGCGGCTCGGCGGGCACAGCGGCACCCGCGGTCTTCTGAGGCCTGAGGCGCCCGGCGGTCTGGTCGGCGACGTGCCCGGCAACCTGCCCGGCAACCGGAGGCGGCCGGGCGCTGGGGGCGGCCGGAGGCAGGAACGGGAAGTCGCAATCATCCGGACGCCGGAGTCAGGCATGGGGAAGCACGTCGAACAGCTTCGGGTCCACGATCGCCTCCGCCAGCGACCGCACGGTCGGTCGGCGTAACACGGCGGAGGGCGGTACCTCGATGCCTTCCTCGCCGATACGGCGGGCGATGACCAGGGCCTGGAGCGAGTCGCCGCCCAGCTCCTGGAAGTTGGCATCCACGGTGACTTCCGGCACCGCGAGCACCTGTTGCCAGATACGGCTCAAAATGACGAAAAGGTCTTCGATACGCGGCGGCACAGTGTTTGACATGGATGTTTCTTTCCACTCGCGTGCCTGTGCCAACCATCTGTTTCCAGATTTTTTTCGGCCAAGCCCCCGACTGCCGATCCGGTCACGCTTTCCTGCGTCCCGCCTGTGGTGCTGATGGCGACGACATAAAGAGCGGCGAGCCTCGAAACTTGCGCGTAGTCGCATTCTGGCCAAGTCCGATACGGCAGTGCCTCATCGGCTTGACAGTCGCGATTCAAGGCTTAAAGTTGCGTGAACGTCGAATGAATGACGTCATTCGACGGCCAAGCGCGGAAGTATTTCGTAAGCTTCCGTTGTGCACGCCGATCGCGGTAGAAGTCGGCCCCTTGCCCCACGACGTGGTGGGCAGTATTCCCCTCCCTCAGGGAATGAGAGCGTAAAGACTTCTCAAAAACTTCACACGAATTACTAGGGGAATTACTAGGGGAATTACTAGAGCGCTCCGGCGCTCGCGGTGATTGCCGGACTGGAGGAGACATGCAGCAGCAATCTGTGCGGAGGGAGCCCTCGGCGCAGTCCGATGCGTCCCACGTGAAGGATCAGGACTGGGTGCCGTTGTCCGATGCCGACCGATATTCTTACCAAAAGAACGGTTACCTCCTTTTACGCGGGCTGTTCGACTCCGCGGCGGTGCGACGCGGCCGGGAACTCGTACGGGCTGCCCATGAGGGCAGCACGCCCAGCATCGCCGCCCATGAGAGCTTCACTGACCGCCCGCACACCGTTCGGGTGCGTGACGCCATCGCCCACCATCCGGGCCTGGCGGAGTTCCTCGACCACCCCGGCCTGATCGGCCCGCTGGTGTCGGTCCTCGGACTGAGCGTGCAGGTGCTCGGCACGGAGATCTTCGTCCGCGCGCAGCACGACGCTCCGCTGGAGTCCTGGCACACCGACGGGGGCGAACACCTCCAGCGGATACGGCTGGCAGCCGAAAGCGCAAGCCTCCAGGTAAAGGCGCAGGTCTTCTTGAGCGACGCCTCCGAGGACGACTGCGGTAACTTCCTCCTGATCCCGGGAAGCCACCGACGGATGCCCAAGAAGACGATCCCCACCTGCTACATCGCGGAGCTCAACGAGCCGTTCGAGCGTGGCGAACTGCCGGACGACGCCGTGACGGTGCATGCGGCCCCGGGGGACGTGCTGCTCTTTCCCTACTCCTTGTGGCACGCGGTCGCGAGGAACACCCGGCGTCCCCGCGAGACCTTCATCTTCCGTTACGGCCAGCTCTGGCACCGCCCCCACGACTACCTTCAGCAGCCGCCGGAGGTGCTGGCCAATATGTCGCCCCGGCTGCGCCGGATGTTCGGCGACTTCGGCGCCGACCCGCACCCCACGGAGTTCTACAAGCCCAACGATCAGCGGCGAGTCATGGCCGGTGAGGTGGAGGCTGGTAGGCGATGAAGCCGTTGGCTCAGGCGGCTGGTGGAGTTGTGGCCGGTCCCGACGGGCGCATCGTCGTCGTATGCCAGCAAGGACGCTCCTGGTCCCTGCCCAAGGGGCATCTGGAGGACGGCGAGGGTTCGCGCGAGGCCGCCGAGCGGGAGATCGCCGAGGAGAGCGGGCTGAGGGACCTGCGCTACGTAAGAACGCTCGACTCCTACGTACGGTCCTCCATCAGCGGCACCGGCCGCATACTCCCGGGCCGGCTGAAGAACATCGAGATGCACCTCTACACCACGGCCGGCGGCCCGTTGGTCCCCCACGACCCGGACAACCCATACGCCGTGTGGGCCGACCTCGCCACCGCGGCCCGACTGCTGACGCACCCGGCCGACGCCGAGTTCCTCAACGCTCACGCGGCGCACATCACCGCGCGTGCCCAAGCGCCCGAGCCTCCCCGCCCGGCGCACACCGCCGTGATCCTTGCCGCCGGGCTCGGCAGCCGACTGGCGCCGCACACCGAGCTGGCGCCCAAGGCATGCGTGCCGGTGGCCGGAGTGCCGCTGGTAGTACGGACCCTGGACGCCCTCGCCGCTGCCGGGATAGGGAGCGCCGTAGTCGTGGTCGGCCATCTGAGGGACCGGCTGATCGAGACCGTACGCCACTGGCGGCCGCGGTACGAGGTGCGGTTCGTGACCAATGAGCACTACGCGACCACGGGCACAGCGGTATCCCTGCGCGTGGGGCTCGCCGCGCTTGATCCGGTGGACGTACCGCTGGTCATCGAGGGCGATGTGGTCCTGGAACCGGCCGTCCTGCGGCGGCTGCTCGCCCGTCCGGGTAGTGCCACGGCTGTCGAGCCATACCGGCCGGGGCTGTCGGGCTCCTTCATGACCTTGGGCGACCAGCGACGCGCCGTGGCCATCAGCCGGGCGGACTGGCGTGCCCCGGACGACGATGTCACCCAGCAGTACAAGACCGTCAACGTCCATCTGGTCTCGCACGCCGACCTCCTCGCCACCTGGTGGCCGGCCCTGGTGGAGCTGACCGAGCGGGATCCGCGCGCACATCTGGAGCATCTGCTGCACCACTGTATGGGCGTGGGCATGCCGCTCGAAGCTGTGGACGTGGCGGGCCTGCGCTGGTGCGAGGTGGACGACAGCGCGGATCTGGCCGTCTCGGAGAGGCTGTTCACCTCTGCCGCCGCCCCGGCCGATCGGCGATAGCGGCGATGTGCGGAATCTGGGGTGCCGTGGGCACGGGCCAAAACGGGCACGGTCTCGACCGCGAAGCGGCCGGGGACTGCGTCCGTCTGCTGCGCCACCGAGGGCCGGACGGAGAGGGGCTGTGGTGGACACCGCGCACAGTGCTCGGCCACACCCGGCTGGCTATCTTCGACACGACTGACAACGCTGTCCAACCGATGACTTCCGAGGACGGCCTCCTGCGCATCGTGTTCAACGGTGAGGTCTTCAACCACGCCGAGATCCGAAGCGAACTGGAGTGCCTCGGTCACCGCTTCCGCGGCACCGGGGACACGGAAGTCCTGCTCGCCGCATACCGCCAGTGGGGCCTGGCCGTCCTGGACCGGCTCAACGGCATGTTCGCGCTGGCCATCTGGGACCGTGCCGACGGCAGCCTCACCCTGGCTCGTGACCGCTTCGGTATCAAGCCGCTGTACTACTTGCGGCAGGGGGAACGATTCGCCTTCTGCTCCGAGCCCAAGGGGCTGCTCCCGCTGTTGCCGGGACCACCCACGGCGGATATCCAGGGGATCTCCGCCTTCCTGTCGCTGCGTCACGTCCCCGCGCCACGCACGCTCTTCACCGAGCTGCGTCAGCTGCCGCCGGGTTCCTGGCTGCGCTGGCGCGACGACGACGTCACCACCGGAGTGTGGTGGGATCTGGCTCGGCAGCGGACCACGCCGCCGCCTCCCTGGCGGCGGGCGGCCGCCCTGCGCCGCGTCGTCGAGGAGGCCGTCGATGCCTGGAGCCGGTCCGATGTCCCGGTGTCTGCGTACCTGTCCGGCGGCCTGGACTCCAGCATCCTGGTCAGCGAACTCGGCCGCCTCGGCCGCTGCGCCGGGACCTACACCGCCGAGTACGACGTGCCTGGCTACTCGGAGGCGGACGGCGCCGCGGAGGTGGCCGCGGACCTGTCGCTGTCGTTGCACGTGGTGGGGGCCCGGGTAGCCGTCTCCCCCGAAGAGCTCGCCCACATGGCACGCATCCGCGATCACCCGCTGGGCATGCACAACGAGGTAGCCCTGATCCGGCTGGCGCAGGCGGTGAGCTCCGCGGCCCGCGTCGTGGTGTGCGGTGAGGGCGCGGACGAGCTGTTCGCGGGATACGGGCGGCTTTATCGGCTGCCCTTCGAGGTACGCAAGCGTCGGTTGGGTTGCCGCGCCCGCCGCCCCGCGGCCACCGGCTGGCGGCGTCACCTCGGCTCTCCGGTGCTCGCACAACTCCTGGAGGAATACTGCTACATACCGCTGGACACCAAGCACCGGCTGCTGCGTGATGACGTTGCCGCGCGACTGGACGACGACGCGGAGCTGATGCGGACCCTGCGCACCGAGTGGAACCGGCCGCGGCGCGTCGGGCTGCATCGCAGGCTGACCCACTTCATGGTCAAGGTGCACCTGCCCGGGCTGCTGCAGGTGCTGGACGGCACCGCCATGGCGGCGGGCGTGGAGGCCCGGGTGCCCTTCCTGGACCACCGCCTGGTGAGGTGGGCCTATCGGCTGCCGCAGCGCACCAAGCTGCGCTGGCATGGCCTGTTCGCCGCCGCCCGCGCGCTGGCGGAAGAGCCCAGCCGTTACAGCGAACGGCGCGACACCACCAAGTGGCTGCTGCGCCGGGCCTTCGGCGACCGCCTCCCGGACGGGGTGCTCACCCGCCGCAAATTGCCCTTCCCCGCTCCCCTCAACGAGTGGCTGGCCGGTCCCGGGGCGGCCGAGGTGGCCCGCCTCGTACTGGACGACGGAGCCCGCCTGCACGAGATCTTCGCCGCGGACCGCCTGCGCGAATGGTGGGCCGGCCGCGGAGAGGGCAGCCCGACTTTCGGCCGGCAGGCATGGATGCTGATGAACCTGGAGGTCTGGCTGCGGGTCTATTGCCCGCCACGCGGCCACGTCACCGACATCACGAGCAAAGAGGTCGTATGAACCGACTACTGTTCAACCCCGGTCCGACGAACACCCGGGCCAGTACCAAGCGGGCTTTGGTGGTCGACGACATGTCGCACCGCGCCCCCGCGTTCCGGGCCGTCCTCCAGCAGGTGCGCGACGCGTTGCTGAGAGTGCTGGGCGCCGAGAGCGATTTCGAGGCGTTGCTGTTCGCCTGCTCGGGCACCGGGGCCAATGAGGCCGCGGTGAACTGCCTGCGCGGCCCGGTCCTCGCGCTCGTCACCGGCTACTACTCCGAACGGCTCGCCGACATCGTGGAGCGCTCCGGCCTGGAGGTACGGCGCATGCGCTTCGGTACGTTCCAGGGAATCGATCCGCGAGAGGTGGCGGCGGAACTCGACGCGACGCCCGGGATCCGATCACTGACGTTCGTCCACCACGAGACGGCGACCGGCGTGCTCACCCCGATGGCCGCGCTCAACCGGCTCGCGGCCGAGCGCGGCATCCTCACCCTGGTCGATGCCATCAGCAGCGTGGGTGCTCACCGGATGACCCTGGATGCTGACGGCCCGGATGTGCTGACCGTTACGAGCAACAAGGGTCTGGAGGGGCTGCCGGGCGTGTCGTTCGTGGTGGGGAGGCGGGCGGTTCTGGAGAACGCACGGCCGGGCCACAGCTACTACTTCGACATCGCGCGGCAACTGGAGATGCAACGCGGCGCGGAGGTCCCGTTCACCGTCCCGGTGCAGGTCATCTGTGCTCTGGCCGAGGCGCTCGGCCACTTCGAACGAGAGACGCCCGCCGGGCGGGCCGCCCGGTACGCGCTGACCGCCGGTGTCCTGCGGGCAGGTCTGGCCCGGCGAGGGTTCCAGCTGGTCGACCTGGCGCCCGGCCGGCGCTCCGAGGTGGTGGTCCCGGTCCGGCTGCCGGCCGGGCTGGACTACGAGCGGGCGCGGAATGAACTGGACTCCCTCGGCATCGAGATCTACACGCCGGGCTACGCCGTCGCGGCCGGCTATTTCTTCATGGCGACGATGGGACCGCTCGGCCACGCTGATGTGGAGAACGGTCTCGACGCCTTCGTCGCGGCCTGCGAGCGACAGGGCTGCCCGCCCGGCGGCGCGCTGGAAGCCGCCGGGTACGAGGAGGACACCGGCGCGGCGCCGCTGCCCGGACCAACGGCCGGCACCGACCGGGAAGAGGCCGTGGCCTCCGTTGCCAAGGCGTCGGCATGAGCGGGCGGCCGGCGGCCAAGGCGCCGTTGTCCCCCACCTCCGGGCTCAATGCCCGGGTACGCGAACTGGTGGCACTGGGCCATGACATCACCGTGCTCACCGCGGGGGAGTCGCCGGGGAGTCCGCCGGAGCATGTGCGCCAGGCCGCCGCGCGGGCGGCACTGTCGCCGGACGGCCACGGCTACGGGCCGACAGCGGGCATGCCGCAGTTGCGTGACCGGGTGGCACAGTCCACCCCCGGCACCGCCGGTGAACTCCTCAGCACGGAGAACGTGGTGATCACCGGAGGCGCCAAATCCGCGCTGTTCTCCATCTTCCTGTCAATGCTGAGCCCCGGCGACGGGGTGCTGATCCCGACACCGGCGTGGCCGACCTACGGCCACGCGGTACGGCTGGCCGGCGGACGGACGGTCGTGGCGCCGACCACGTCCGCCACGGGCTTCCAGCCGACGACCGAACTGCTGGAGCGGCACCACGACGCCGGGATCCGGCTGCTCGTGCTCTGCTCGCCTGCCAATCCGACCGGGGCGGTGTTGGACCGCGAGCGGCTGCGGGAGATCGGCGGCTGGTGCGCGCGGCACCGGGTGACGGTGGTGCTGGACCAGGTCTACGGCCAGCTGAGTTGGGCCGGGGTCGACCAGCCGGCGCGGCGAGTGCTGCGCGAGGCCGGGGCGGAGGTCGTCGTCGTCGACGGGGTCTCCAAGACGTACGCGATGACCGGCTGGCGGGTCGGCTGGCTCGTGGCGCCCGCCCCGGTCGCCGCCGCCGTGACGGCCGTCGTCTCCCACACCGCCAATCACCCCAACCGCGTCGCCCAGACCGCGGCTCTCGCCGCGCTCGAAGGCGACCAGGAGTCGGTGGAACAACTGCGCCGGCATCTGCTGGGAAACCGTGAGCGGCTGGGCCGGATGCTCTCGGCGGTGCCCGATGTCGTCGACTACCACGAGCCCCAGGGCACGTTCTACGCCTTCCCCTCGCTCGCCCCCCTGCTGGAGCGCAGACCCGCACTGTCCGACGCCGCGACGGTGGCCGACAGGCTGCTCAACGAGGCGGGTATCGCGGTGATTCCGGGCGGCCCCTTCGGCGCCGCCCAGCACATACGTGTCTCGTTCGTCGAACCGGCAGAGCAGTTCGAACGCGCGATTCAGCGGATGATCGACCATCTCACAGCCATGAAGTGATAGGAAACAGCAGAAATGTCTTTAGAGTTGCCGCCCCAACCCCGCCAGGACAAAGCCCGGCTGCTGCGTGAGCGGCTGCGGAGCGGACAGCTGCTGAAAGCGGTCGGGGCGCACGACGGATTCACCGCACTGCTCGCGGACCGGCACTCCTTCGACGCCCTGTGGGTGAGCGGTCTCGGCATATCGGCGTCGCACGGGCTGCCGGACGCCAGCATCCTGACCATGACCGACTTCCTGGCCGCCGCGCGCATCGCGGACCGGGCCTCCAAACTCCCCGTCATCGCAGACTGCGACAACGGCTTCGGGGACGTCAACAACATCGTGCACATGGTGTCCGAGTACGAGCGGGCGGGCATCGCCGCCGTCTGCATCGAGGACAAGCGGTTCCCCAAGCGCAACAGTTTCAGCGAGGGCCAGCGGCTCGCCGACCCGCACGAGTTCGCGGCCAACGTCATGGCGGCCAAGAAGGCCCAGCGGACCGCGGACTTCACCGTCATCGCCCGCGTCGAGTCCCTGGTCGCCGGGGAGCGCGTGGACGACGCGCTGCACCGCGCCGATCTCTATACGGCGGCGGGCGCGGATGCCATCGTCATCCACTCCAAGGCGAAGGTGGCGGACGAGGTGCTCGCCTTCGCCCACCGGTTCCGGGCGGCGCACGAGCACGTCCCCCTGGTCGTCATACCCACCACATATCCGCTGGTGACCGAGGAAGAACTGACCGCGGCCGGGGTCTCCGTGGTCATCTACGCCAACCAGATGCTGCGTGCCTTCGTGGGCGCGGCCGACAGCGTGCTCTCGCGCATCCTCGCCGACCGCACGGCCGGCGCCGCCGACACCGAACTGGTCGACGTGCGCTACGTCCTGGAGCTCATCGGGACCGGCGCCATATCCGCGAACAGCGCATGGCAGGAGGAGGCGACCGAGCTGTCGCGTGCCTCCGGCCCACGCGTTTGACACCCCATCACCCTTCCGCCCCTCTCAGCGAACAGGATGACTCATGGTCGAGAAAGAACTCGCGCCAGTCGCGCGGGCCATGCGCCACTTCGTCATGTCGGCCAACCACCACGTGGGCGGCAGCCTCTCACCGGTGGACTTCCTCACCGCGTTGTACTTCTCCGGGGACTACCGTCTCGACGTCACTCAGCGGCTGGCCGCTGACCGCGACAAGTATGTGCACTCCAAGGGGCACGCGGCCGCGGCGCATTACTTCGCGCTGTGGCTGCACGGGTGGCTCGGCGACGTACCGCTCGACGAGCTGCTGACATTCGGGGCGGTCAACCACCGGTTGCCGCGCATTCCCCAGATACAGCAGCCCCGTGGCCTCGAGATGACCACCGGTTCCCTCGGCCAGGGCCTCTCGTTCGCCAACGGCCTCGCCCTCGCCGACCGGCGGGCCGGGCGGGACACCCAGACGCTGGTGCTCTTCGGTGACGCCGAGCTGAGCGAGGGCCAGGTCTGGGAGTCGGCGCAGACCACCGTGCGGCTGGGTCTGGAGAATGTGACGGTGGCCGTCGACGCCAATGGATTCGGCAGCCATATGAGCACCCTGCGCGACTCCATCGGCTCGTGGTGGAAGGGGTTCGGCTGGAAGATCTTCGATGTGGACGGCCACGACCTGGCGGCCGTCCACCAGGGCCTGACGCGGACCCGCGAGGAGTCGGCGCCGAGCGTGCTCCTGATGCACACCACGAAGGGTTACGGGCTGCTCCCGCCGTACAGCGACAGCCCCGACGCGGGTGGCGAGGTACCGGTCGAGTACCGGCCGCAGTACGACCTGGAGACGGACATCGAGGAAGCGCTGCGGGCGGTGGCCGAGCGCTTCCCGCAGTCGTCGGCCGCCCGCCAGGAGCCGCTGGCCGAGCCGGTGGCCCCGGTGCGCGAGAGCGTCCGGCTGTCCTGGGACCCGGCCCGCAATCCGGTCGGCCAGAAGATGGTGAGCAAGAAGTTCGCCGAGGAACTGGTGGACCACATCGCCCCGGGCGGCGACCTGTTCGTGGTGTCGCCGGACGCGATCCGCAACTCCGGGCTGCTGCCGATGCTCGACGCGCACCGCTCATGGAGCTGGTCCAACCCGACGAGCCCGGTGCTGGAGCACCAGATCGCTGAGCAGGACGTGGCCTCGATGGCCGCCGGCGCCACGGCCGCCGGGCTGCGGACGGTGGTCTTCCTGATGGAGGGCTTCGTCTGGCGGATGATCGACTCGCTGCGGCAGTCGATCTGCTTCCCCGGCATTCCCGTCGTGATCGTCGGAACCTCCGCGGGCCTCGGTGACGAACTCGGGCAGATGGTGCAGTCCGACGCGTGCTTCGCCGCTGTACGCAGCCTGCCGGGCCTGACAGTCCTGGAAGCGAATGACATCAACGAGGCAAAGGTGTTGTTCAACGAGGCGCTGGCGCTCGGCCGCCCTGTCTATCTGCGGCTGGCGCACGAGGCGCTGCCCGTCCTGACGGACCTGGGGCAGTTGCTTGCCCGGGACGCCTCGACCGGGGTCTGGACCCTGCGCGACGAGGAGGAGCCGGACCTGGTCGTGCTGGCCGCCGGGTCGATGGTGCCACAGGCGCTGGAAGCCGCCGACCGGCTCAGCGCTGAGGGGGACATCCGGATCCGGGTGGCCAACGTCTTCTCCGCCAGCAGGTTCGCCGGCCGCGACCTCGCCTTCCGCCGCGAAGTGGTCCCGCTCGACGTGCCGTCGCTCAGCGTCCACAACGGTCCGCCCTCGGTGCTGGGGGAGTTCCTGTCGCCGCATTCCACCGCCATCGGCCTCACCGACTACGGCATGCACGGCAAGCCGGTCAGCGATCTGTACGAAGCGTGTGGGCTCGGGGTCGGCGACATCGTCCGGGCGGCCCAGAAGCTGCTCTCCGATGGCTGAGGCAGTTCCGTATCGGAGCTCGGTCCGGCCGGTGCCCCGGCGTCGGCTGGGCCGGGACCTGAGCTGTTCCGCCGTCGGCCTGGGCTGCATGGGCATGAGCGATTTCTACGTAGTCGCGGACCGGGCGGAGTCGATCCGTACCATCCAAGCCGCCGTGGACGCCGGAATCACCCTGCTGGACACGGCGGACGTCTATGGCCCGTTCAGCAACGAGCGGCTGCTCGGCGAGGCCCTGCGCGGTCGGCGCGACCGGGTACTGGTGAGCACCAAGGCCGGCCAGCTTCGGCGTGCGGACGACCCCGCCTACCGTGGTCTGGACGGCAGCCCGGAGCACATCCACCGGGCCTGCGACGCCAGTTTGGAGCGGCTGGGAGTGGAGACCATCGACCTGTACCTGCTGCACCGGGTGGACCGCCGGGTGCCTGTCGAGGACTCGATCGGTGCGATGGCAGAGCTGGTGACAGCGGGCAAGGTGCGCTCCATCGGGCTGTCCGAGGTGCGGGCGGCGACTCTTCGGCGCGCGGCGGCCGTCCATCCGGTGAGCGTGGTCCAGACCGAGTACTCCCTGTGGTCGCGCGAAGTGGAGGACGAGGTGCTGCCTGCCCTGCGCGAACTGGGCGGCAGCCTGATCGCGTATGCCCCTCTCGGCCGCGGTTTCCTCACTGGTCGGCTCGACATCGCCAAGCTCTCCAACGACGACTACCGGCGCGGGCTGCCACGCCTGCTACCGGAAAACCTCGGCCGCAACGAGGTACTGGTACGGCGGCTCGCCCGGCTCGCCGAGGCATGGGGGCTCACTCCCGCACAACTCGCCCTGTCCTGGGTGCTTGACCGCGGGGATGACGTGGTAGCTCTGATGGGCACCACCCGCCGGAGCCACCTGGCGGAGAACCTTGCCGCCGCGGCGGTGACCCTGACCGCGGCGCAGGCCGCGGAACTGGAGGCCGCGTTCCCGGCGGACGCCGCCGCCGGCGACAGATACGCGAGCCGCGCCACCATCGACGGCTGACGCGCCCGGGTCCCGCCACCTGACGCAGTGGCGGGGCCCGGGCCTCGACAAAAGGGAGGAGCAGCAGGATGAGCGTCCTGTGGGCGTCCTGGAATCAGCGGCACCGACTTGGACAGACCTTGTCCGACGCGGCCGGGGACGTGCGAAATGCCCACCACACCGTTGCCTCCTTGTGTGCGGACGGTTTCTTCGACGAGCGTGCTATGCGCACCGCCTGGCACGCCCTGCAACTGCGGCACCCGGTGCTGGCCAGCGGCTTTGACCCGCACTCGGGCCGCTGGACGATACCGGAACGGCCGGAGCCCACCGACTTGACCATCACGCAGCCGCCGGCTCGACTGTCTGCAACAGCGGCGGGCCCCGGCGCGAGCGTATTGGCCGACGATGCGGTGCCGGCGCTGCTCAGGGAAGCTGCGGCCCGTCCGTTCAACCTGGTCGACGGGCCGCTGGCCAGGCTGCTTGTCGTTCCGTTGAGCAGCTCCCGCACGCTGCTCCAGCTCACTGTGGAGCACCTCATCAGCGACGGTTGGTCGCTGAACGTGCTGATGCGGGACCTGGCGGCGCTCTACTCGGCCGCGCTCAAGGGCGAGCCCCCGCGGCTGCCGCCGCCCGCGGACGAGGCGTTCCCGGAATTCGTGCGCAGGCAGAACATCATGCTCGAGTCCGGGCCGGGCCGGGCCGCGGTGCGGGCTCTCGCTGACCTGGTGAGCGACACGGGCCCGGTGCCGGCCACCCCCATCGCCGGTTTCAGCGGCAGCCGGACCATCCGCTACGACCGGCGCGACAGCATCGTGCGACGGCTCGATGCGCCGCTGTGCCAGGCGCTCACCAAGCGTGCGCGGGCCGCCGGGATGAGCCCACCGACGCTGATGCACGCGGCCCTGCATGACGGGCTGTGGCGGCTGTCCGATGCCCAGCGGGTGGCCACGACCCTGTCCACGGCCAACCGCGACGCGGCCGGGGCGGACAGCATGGTGGGCTGGCTGTCCAGCAAGGTGGTGGTGACCAGCGCGCCGGGCCGGACCACTGACCTGGATGACTTCCTGGCAGCCTTCCACCGCCGGGTGCTCAGCGCCTTCGACCTGGCCCGCGTTCCTTGGCCCCGCCTCATCGCCGAGATGACCCCCTGGGCCCTGGGGCGGCACACCTCGGAGCCCTATGTCACCTTCAACGCACAAACGGTCGGGATGCTGCGCTATCTCGGGCCCTTGCAGTTCGAGAACCTGACCATCACGACGCTGCCGGTCTCGGTCGGATGGCACGACGCGTCTATCGCGACGTTCTGGAACGAGGACTCCGACGGCATGCGGGTGACCATCAACTGGAAGACGGACTGGTACCAGGCGCCGGACATTGAGCGTCTGTGGACCGCCATCCGTGACACGCTACGGAGGTGGGCCGGAACGGAAACCGGTTGATCCAGACGAAACGGCCTTGACGCGGGGCCGTTCTCACCCGTCGAGTGCCGCCGCCATGTGGTCGAGGTCGGCGAGGAGCTCGGCGAGACGTTGCTCCGGGACGGCGTCGGTCACGCGCTGGTCGATGGCGTAGACGGCGGAGCGTGCCGCCACGAGTCGACGGTGGCCCTCCTCGGTGAGGTGGGTGGGCAGAGCGCACGCCTGCGTCACAGGAACCGGTGACAACGGACACAGCGACGCGAGCCGCCTGGTGGACCACGTCGTTCCCGGCCTCGACCAGCAGGCGGCGGTGTGGCGCTCTGCCGAGTTTCACGCCGAACTGGCAGCGCAGGTCCTGAAACCCGGTCTGGGCAAAACCGTGGTCTGAAAGGCGGCACTGCCCGGGCTGATACCCCGGCGCCGCCGGCGCCAGGTCTTCCCGGTAACCCCCGGTACGGCGCTCGGCCTTCGCCGGCCCGCGGACGGCTTGTCGACCACCGCGCAGGACCGTTCGTCTCTTCGCCGGCCACTCCGCAGTGGCAGTAAGCGTCAACAGGTTGTCATTGCGGCCGCGCCCGAGGCGGATACAGACTGTGATCGTGACGCAGCGACGTGTTGTGACAGTCGTCTATCCGGGTGCTCAGGCACTGGACATCACCGGACCCATCGAAGTGTTGGACACCGTGAACCGGCTGTTGTCCGAGCCGGGCACCGGCTACCGGATCGAGTGTGTCTCGGCTGATGCGCCCCTGGTGCGGACCTCGTCCGGGGTGGTGATTCAGGCCGAGCCGTTGGACGCGGGCGAGGGCCCCATCGACACCCTTCTCGTCCCAGGCGGCTGGGGATTGAAGGATGCCCTGGCGGACCGGACGCTGATCTCCTGGATCGGGCGGGCGGCGACCCGCTCACGAAGGGTCGCATCCGTCTGCGGTGGGTCGTTCCTGCTCGCCGAGGCCGGCCTCCTGGACGGGCGGCGTGCCACCACGCACTGGGCGTACTGCGAGGACATGGCGCGCCGTTATCCGCACGTGGCGGTGGACCCAGAGCCGATCTTCGTCTGGGACGGGCCGTACGTCACCTCGGCAGGCGTGTCCACGGGAATCGACATGGCCCTCGCGCTGGTCGAAGCCGACCATGGTGCGGCGTGCGCACTGGATATGGCCCGCTTTCTCGTCCTGGTCTTCAAACGGCAGGGCGGCCAGTCCCAGTTCAGTACGATGCTCGACGCGCAGCTGGCCGACCGCGCGCCGATCCGGGATGCACAGCAGTGGATCGTGGACCATCTCGATCGCCCGCTGCCGGTGCCCCAGTTAGCCGAGCGTGCCAACATGAGTCCGCGCAACTTCGCCCGGGTCTTCCGGCGCGAGGTGGGCGCGACACCGGGCCAGTACGTGGCGCGGGTGCGCATCGCCCGAGCCCGCATGTTGCTGGAGAGCACCGACCTGGCCGTCGGCCAGGTCGCCCCGCGGTGTGGATTCCTGACGGTCGAAACATTCATCCGGACGTTCGGCCGGGCCGTCGGGGTCAATCCGAGCGATTACCGGCAACGCTTCCAAGCCCTGTCGCCGTCCGGCCTCATCCTCGGGACCGACCGAGAGCAGGTGAGCTCGGCATGACGGCCGCCGGCCCCATACGCCTTGTCGACTATCTGGCCACGGAACTGGGCCGGGCCGGAGTCAGCCACGTCTTCGGTGTCGGCGGCGCGAACATCGAAGATCTGTACGACGCCGTTCACCACACCGCCGGCCTGGTGCGTTCCGTCGTGGCGAAACACGAGTTCTCCGCGGTCACGATGGCTGACGGGTACTCCCGGGCCACAGCGCGCCTCGGGGTCGTCGCGGCCACCTCGGGCGGCGGAGCGATGAACCTGGTGCCCGGGCTGACGGAGGCGTACGCCTCTCGGATCCCCGTGCTGGCGCTGGTGGGACAGCCGCCCACCGCTCTGGAAGGTCAGGGCGCGTTCCAGGACTCCAGTGGCAAGGCGGGCTCCTTCGACGCGCGAGAGGTGTTCGAGCCCGTCTCCCGGTTCTGCGCCCGGGTCACCGAGCCGGACTCGATCGTGGAACTGCTGGCGCGCGCGGTGACGACGGCACAGACGGATCCCAAGGGCCCCGCGGTGCTGCTGCTGCCCAAGGACGTGCAGCAGGCACCCGTCGCCCTCCCGCCGACGCGGGTGGACTCACCCGTCCAGCCACCCCCGCCGCCGGTAGGGCCGGACGCTACGGCCGTGGACCGGGCGGTGCGCGTGCTGGGCGCCGCCGACCACGTCCTGGTGATCGCGGGCGAGGGCGTGGCCACCGCGGCGGCGCGGACGGAGCTGGCCGAGTTGGTGCGGCGCCTCGGAGCCTGCGTGGCCGTCACCCCGGACGCCAAGGACGTCTTCGACAACCACGATTCCCGCTTCGTCGGGGTCGCCGGAGTCATGGGGCACCTCAACGTCGAGCAGTGCCTGCGGCGGTCCGACGCCTGCCTGCTGGTCGGGACCCGGCTGCCGTTGATGGCCCGCGGCGGTCTGGAAGCGGCACTCGCCGACACCCCGGTGATCTGCGTCGATCCGGAACCTCCCTTCGTGGCGGGCACGGCGCTCAGCGGCGGCCTGCGGGAAACGCTGCGTACGTTGACCGGCCGGCTGGAACCGCGGTCTCATGACCTGCCCGGCCACGGGGAGCTCGCCACGCTGCCGGTTCCGCCCAACGGTGGCGCCGAGTCCTACCTCCACGCGCTCGCCGCGATCGAGGCGGCCCTGCCACCGGACGCTCACGTCTTCGTTGATGCCGGGAACGTCGGGGCCAGCGCCATCCACCTGCTTCCCGCCCCGCGCCACGGCCGGTTCGTGGTGGCGGTGGGCATGGGCGGCATGGGCTACACCTTCGGGGCGGGCATCGGTGCCGCGCTCGCCACCGGGCGTCGCACCTACGTCATCGCCGGGGACGGGGCGTTCTTCATGCACGGAATGGAGGTACACACCGCGGTGGAGTACGCCGCACCCGTCACCTTCGTGATCCTCAACAACAACGCGCACGCCATGTGCGTGACCCGCGAAGACCTGTTCCAGGGCGGGGCCCGCGGCGACAACCTCTTCCTGCCGGCCGATATCGCCGGTGGCGCGGCCGCGATGTTCCCGGCCCTTGACGTGGCCCGGGCGGAGTCCGCCGCTCAGCTGCACCGGGCGCTGCTGCGGACCAACCGCAGCCCCGGACCGGCCTTGGCCGCCATGGACTTCGACCCTCGTGAAATACCGCCGTTCCTTCCCTTCCTGACCGCATTTGGCCAGAACCCCACCGACGTCGAGGAGAACTCGCATGAGCACGGACCGGTCCACGTTGGCTGACGTCCCCGGACTGATCCGGGTGGAGAACACCCCACCGGAGCAGTTGGCGGCCCACTGCGCCGAGATGACCCGCGAGTCCTACCCGCATCAGCAGGTCTACGGGCAGTACTGCACGATCCAGGAGTACGTCGACTGTCCGCCGGAGATCACCTACGACTACTTGCGTCAGGGACACCATCTGGAGGAATGGACGTGCAGCATGCGGCAGTTCAGGCCTGCCGGGCCCCCTGGTCTGTGGGTCGGCCTCGACCTGCTGGAGCCGGGTACCGACATCTACTGCAGGACAGTCGCCCACCCCGAGGCCATGACGGTGGACTACCACTGTGCCTGGGACCAGGGGGAGAAACTCTGGATGGTCTACATGATGCGGGTGATCCCGGCGGAGCTGGTGCTCGACCGGCCGGGTTCGCTGATCACCTGGACCAACTGCCGCCACCCGTACTACGAGACCAACCCCTACCCCGAACGTGCTCCGCACCCGGACCGGCGATGGGTCGGCGAGTACTGGAACTTGTTCTACGCCGGTCACACCGTGGAGATGAACAACCTCAAGGCGATCCTGGAACACCGCCACCTGAACGGCCTGCCGGTCAGTGTGCCCCCCGCGGCGGTGATGCGGTGACGACCGTCAGCCTCACCGACGTCGCCGGCTACCTGCCCGGCGATCCGGTCCCCGCGGAGTTCTACACCTCTCACCCCGAGGCGGAGGACAAGCTCCGCGACAGCCCGATGTTCAAGGTCCCGCCGTTACGGCACCACGTCGCCCCCGGCGAGAGCAACGTGGACATGATCGAGCGTGCGATGCAGCCGCTGGTCGAAAGGCACGGCCGGGACGAGATCCGGGGCGTGGACGTCCTCCTGGTGCACAGCCAGCTGCCGGATGTGCCGTTCGTGGGCGCGGGCACGGAGGTGGCCCGACGCCTGGGACTGAGTCCCGAGTGGCTCGTCGACGTGGCCAACGCCGGCTGCGCGTCCTTCATCCACATGCTCGGGCTGGCCCGGCAGATCCTGACCACCACCGAGGCGAGGACGGCCCTGCTCTGCAACGCGCAGAGCGCCGCGGGGCGGCTGTTCACCCAGTCGGAGGTGCGCAAACTCGCCCAGGCGGCGATTCCGGGCGACGGCTGCGGTGTGGGGTACCTCACCACCTCGGACGCGGCACCGGTGCTGGGGGTCGAGACCCGGCACGTCGGCGACTACGCCGGCGACATGACCATGGTGTGTGACGACGGCCGCAGGTACTGGGAACCGGGGGAGGCGCAACTTCGGATCGGCTTCACCGAGGCGGGGGTCGCGAGGGTGCTGGACCGCGGCAACCGTCTCGTTCCCGAGGTCGTCACGGACCTGTGCGGACGGCTCGGCAAGGCCGGCACCGACATCGACACCCTCGTCACCAACCAGCCCAACCGGACCTTTCTGCACAACTGGCGGCACACGTTGGAGGTACCGCCCGAAAGGCATCCGGACACCTTCGATCAGTACGGCAACCTCTTCGGCGCGGCGATCCCCATCACCCTGGACCATGCCATCCGCACGGGGCGAGTCCCTGACGGAGGCCTGGTGGTGCTCGGCGGATTCGCACACGCCGGTGACTTCGCCGGAGCAGCGGCGATCCGCTGGCACGGCGGAGGCGGCCGATGACGCTGCACCGCCTGGCACTGAACGAGAGCCCCTACCCCCCGCTGCCGTCCGTGCGGGAGGCCATGGCACACGCCACCGCGCAGGCCAACCGGTACCCCGAGTTCCTGCCTGACCGGCTCACCGAGCTCATCGCCGACTGGTGCCGGGTGGCCCCGGAGTCCGTCGCGGTGGGCAGCGGCTCGGTAGGGGTGGCGCTCCAACTGCTCCATGCGGTGATCAAGCCCGGCGACGCCCAGGCGTACGCGTGGCGGACCTTCGACGCCTATCCGCTGTTGGCCGGTATGGCGGGGGCCATACCCGTGCCCGCACCCCTGCTGCCCGACGGCCGCCAGGACCTGCCCGCACTCGCCCGCGCGATCGGCGACCGCACGGGTGTGGTGGTCGTGTGCAACCCGCACAACCCCACCGGCACGCTGGTCACCGCAACCGAGTTGGCGGCGTTCCTCGCACGAATCCCCGAACACGTCATCGTGGTGCTGGACGAGGCGTACATCGAGTTCGCCCGCCACCCCGAGCTGCCGGACAGCCGTGCGCTCCTGCGCGCGCACCCGAACCTGCTGGTCCTGCGGACCTTCTCCAAGGCCTACGGACTGGCCGCCCTGCGGATCGGCTACGGGCTGGGCCACCCCGCCCTGATCGCCCGCATCCGTTGTCAGCAACTGCCGTACGGAATCAACGCGGTGGCCGCCGCGGCTGTCGAGGCCTCCCTCCGCGCGGGCGACGAGTTGCGGCAGCGCATCGACACCGTCGTCGCCGAACGCGAACGCCTCAGCGGCGAACTCGCCCAGCTCGGGCAACATGTCACCCATAGTCACGCCAACTGCCTCTGGCTCGGCACCCCCAACCCGCTTGAGGACTGTGCCGCCGCCCTGGCCACCGCGGGAATCCAGGCCCGCCACTACGAGGGGGAGGGCATTCGCCTCACCATCGGCGAGCGCGCGGCCAACAACGCTGCCCTCCGCGCTCTGGCCCCACTCGGCCGACGACTCAAAGAGTGTGTGGCCCGATGAGTCGTGTTTGATATCCCTTAGCCCTCCGCCGTCCCGTCCGAAACCCACATCGTCGACCATCCCGAAGACGACCACGATGACGAGGGTCTGCGACACGTCCTGCCAGCCGAGGGAAGTCGCCCCGGCCTTGAACAACAGGCCGCCGAGCCGGACCCTGGACAACGGACCGCATGGAGCGGCGCACCGCACATCCCCCCGCGGCCACCAGAAGAATCGCCGTACATGTTCGGCGAGCAACCTCCAGGACGCTTACTTTCAGACTCCAGCGTCTGCTCAAAGGCTGTAAGTGCGCTTTTTCGAAGGGCGGCACGGCTTACCCATCCCGTTGCTCGGGTGGGCCTGCGGGAGCCGCGGTATGAGAACCATCTGAGGGCAGAGGCGTCAGGAAGCCTGGGTGACTTCGGTCGACTGCTTCTCAGAGCCGGCTCCGAGCGGTGCGGGTTCGTCGGACAGGAAGCGGTTCAGGACGTTCCCCATGAGGCGCGACGCATTGTTGTCATAGTTGTTGTGCGACAGCGAACCGCAGTAGGCGATCGAGCCGGCCGACCATACGCCGCCGCCGTTGGGGGTGGGGAAGTAGACGATGTCGGCACGCACGCGCGGGTCTTCGGTTCCGCCCGTGCCCGGGGCGTTGAAGTACAGCTCCTCCAGCACTTCGAGGTAGATGTCGGTGTGGTCCTGCGACGCGGCCGCGATCACCGTCTCGAGGGGCGTGCCGAGTTCGGCGTCGTAGATGTCGAGTTCCAGGCCTGCGGCGCCGTCGCCCACGAGCCCGAAATCGCCGAGCTTCCCGTTCTTCTCGATGCCCTCGAACATCCAGGAGGCGACACCGTTGAAGGTGTCCGGAGTGTGCCGGTAGTAGGACGAGACGTCGAAGCCCTGTGCCACGAATCCGACACCGACGAGGCGCTGCGGGGCTCGTCCTCGATGCCGCCACAAGGTGCCGTACTCCCCGGTGAACGAGAGGTGGAACTCGCCGGGCTTGCAGCGCCACGCGTTCGAGCCGTGTCCCTTGCGGACCTCGATGATGTTCTTGTTCTCGGGGTCGTAGTTGATGACCCAGTAGAACCCGTTGGCGCCGAGGTACATCATGCGGCCCCCGGTGTCGAGGTAGCCGTTCAGCGCGTCGAGCATCTGCTCCGAGTAGTACTCGGGATGGGATCCGGTGAGGACCACGCGGTAGGGCTTGAGCGCGCTCACACCTTCGTGGTGCAGGTCCTCGTCGGTGATGACATCGAAGTCGTACTCCTTCTCGATGAGCCAGTCGATGAGGTGCAGGTCCGCGTTGAACTGCCATAGCGACGGGGAGAGCCAATGCCGGAATCCTGGGCGCATGTTGAGGATGGGGCGCAGACGGGTCGAGTAGGCCACCCCCGAGCCGTCGCTGTGGGTGTCATACGTCGAGCGTCCGAACTCGCGGCGTTCACTGAGCACGATGTTCTGCTGTTGGAGGACGGGCGCTCGTGCGATGAGCAACTGGGCGAGGGGGGTCGAGACGGCGACGTGGTCATTGGCGTAGGCCATGTAGCTCGCCGTCGGCGCCAGGAAGCAGATCTTCTTCTCCCGGCCTTCGCGGGAACGCACATAGAACGGTACGTAGTCGGTGTCGTCCTCGGCGCGCAACCGCGCCGCGTACAGGCCGGAGACGAGGTCCTCCGGGACGGTCAGCGTGAAGCCGACTTGCCACCTGGCGTCGTCGAGATCGTCGTCGTGGAAGTGGATGGCGCCGTACTGCTCCGGCGCGTGGATGAAGTTCTGCTCGCGTGCCTGCCAGTTGTAGCCGGTGACGGCTCTGGTGGGCACGTTCACCGTGCGGCCGTGCAGTCGGTTCGGGGAGACGTCGGTGATGTGGCGGGTGCCCCGGATGCCGGAGTCGGTGATCTCCTCCTGGAAGTTCCACGCTGCCGCCAGTGTCGCCCCGCGGACCGCGTCGACCTGCGAGACGATCTGTGCCGGGGAGAGGGCTTCGCGGTGGATGCGCGGCCGGTCCAGCTTGCCGTTGTAGTGGCCTGCGACCACGACGCCAATGAGTTCGTCGGTCAGCGCCTCCACGTAGCCGGCCATCACCAACGGAACGTCGTTGTCCGAGGCCGGCGTGGTCCGAGCCCGTCCGGTGACCACCGCGGTGGTCGACTCCAGCGACGACGCGATCGTGAACCGCCCGTTGGCCGGGGTCACGAACGGCTCCTGGCAAAGTCGGATCTCGCCGTCGGTGTTCACCGACCCGGACGCGAGGTACCAGGTGCCCGCGAGCAGCGGCTTGCCGGAGGTGACCTTCTGCACTGTGCCGGAGCCGTCGCCGAGCCAGAGCTGCAGACAGCCGTCGTCGCCGATGAACAGGCCGTATCCGGCCTGCCTGCCCTCATGCCACTTGGTGACCAGCCCTTGGACTCCCTTGTTCGGGGTCGTGGGGGCGATGAACACCTGCAGCGTGAAGGCCGTGTCCACCTGAAGCGTCGGGTGATCGTCCACGAGTATGTGCGAGCCGGCATGGACGCGTTGGACCCGGCCGGGGAAGTCGGCGTCGACCTCGGTGTGCACGGGCTCGATCTTGAAACCCGGACCGTCGGGATTGGTGTCCCCGTGGATCAGCTTGACGATGTCCGCGTGGTACTGCTCGGCGTCGCAACTGACGAGGAAGTCCACCTGCCGGCCGGGACGGAGGCTCAGTTGATCGCTATAGCCGACGATCTTCATGGGAACTCATCCCTCACTCCGTGAGCAGCCCGGCGTCGCGTAGACGCTTGAGGAACAAGGCGTGCTCCGCCTCGTATCGATCAGGGAACGCCTCGTCGAGGAGTTGTGGCGGCACGTCGTCGCGGATCACTGCGATTCGCCACTCCTCGTGCGGTTTGGTGCAGACGAGGATGTATTTGCCGGTCATCTCGAAGTGGTGCCTGCGCAGGTAGGTGAGGACCCGCTCAAGGTCGTCGCTGTGCTTGCCGATGGGTCGGCGCCGATGCTCCTCGATGATCTCGGGCCTGACGCGCGGCTTGATCTCGGTTTCGAAGACGTGATTCTCGACTTGGCGGTAAACGGCATGTTCGCGCGCGTTCTGCTCGTCGAGCGAGGGGAGAACAATGCCCATGGGTCCCTCCCGGATGTGCGGAGCGATTGAGCGAGGGAGGCGGACAGGTGCTCCGCCACGACGGGCCGCGACCCGAGTGGGGCGGTCTCGAGGTGTGGGTGTGCGACAGCGCACGTCCGACGCATCCATCTACTTGGCGCATCCGCCTCGACATGCGGCGCTCGCCGTTGGGGCACCAGAAACAACGGCACTACCAACCAGTGTGTCGGGTGTCCCGGCATGACGCACCTTGTCCACGAAGAACGGGCCGGCGAACAGCCTCAAAGTCTCCGCGCGGTGCGAGCTTGCCGGTACTCGTTGATGAGGCCGGCGACGGCCTCGTGGCGTTCAACCCGAGCCGTTGACAGGGGGATGATGCGAGAGTTCTCCGTGCCGAGCCGGATGATCAGGTCGCGGACGTCCTCCGGTAGGGGCGGGCGCCCCGGGGGCGGCGGCAGTGTCCGCATCTTGGTTACCAGGCGCTGGTGCCAGGCCAGCAGGGTCCGAGGTGAGACGATCCGGTCCCCGCGCAGGGATCGCGGGAGCAATCGGGCGAGGGCAGTCATCAGGGCCCGGTCCGGCCGGCTGGGTCCGGGCGCGGCGACCTGTCGGCGCAGGACTGCGACCTCGTGCCGCAGGATCAGTATCTGCGCCTCATTGGCAGCCGGTGATCGGGACAAGAGCACCAGCCACGCGACGACGCGTGAAGTGACCGGATACAGCATCCGTACCGAGCACGAGGACCGATTCTGTCGTGCAGCTCAGCGAGCCCGTTACTTGAGGTCAGGCGCAGTCAAGCCATTCCGGAGCGCTACGCGCCGGCCTGGTGGTACCGGGGTGGGGATTCCACCGACGACCGACGGGACGACACCGAGCGCTCGCACCCCGAGGACGGCAACGCCTGACGCCACACCATCGGCCCGATACCGCCGATCGGCTGGCAGTGTGCGGCGAACCAGTCATCTTCACGCCCCCGGCGGGTCTCTCCCGACCCGGTGGGAACACTCCCCCCAACCCGAGGAGAGCAGAGAGGGCACAGATGAGCGACGACTTCGTGCTGGACGTGAGCAGGATCCGCGAAGAGGCCCGCCGGAAGATGGCGGCCGGACCGGTGACGCACACCTACGGCCTGGACGAGGACCGGGTCATCGGCATCCTCAACGACGTCATCGCGACCGAGGTGGTGTGCTGGCTGCGTTACACCCGCCACGCCATCTCGGCCAGCGGAATCGACCGCGCCCAGGTGTCCGCGGAATTCACCGAGCACGCGGCGGAGGAGATGCAACACGCGCTGCGCGCCGCCGCACGCGTCTCCCAGCTCGGCGGTGACCCCGACTTCGACCCCGCCTCGCTGACCCGGCGCGCCCACACCGACTACACCACACCGGCCGACAACGACTTGAAGGCGATGCTGGAGCACAACCTGCTCGCCGAGCGCATCGTGATCGCCAGTTACCAGGAGATCATCCGCTGGCTGGGCGACCACGACCCGACCACCCGCCGGCTGATGGAGTCGATCCTGGAGGAAGAGGAAAAGCACGCAGACGACCTGGTGGACCTGATCGGCGTCTGACAGCCGTGTAGGTGCCGAGAATTACGTTCGTGTAGGTCAGGCGACAGGTTGGCACGTGGAGGATGCCGCCGATGCGGTCGCGTCGGATGCATCGTGGCGCGGGAGCGCAGAGCGTGTCGGCGCCGATTGCGTGATCAGGAGGTGGCCGGTGTGACCCGCTCGACGAACTGGACCACGACCCCGTTGGGGTCAGTGATCTGGAAGAGCCGCTCACCCCATGGTTCTTCGCGCAGCGGCATGGTGATCGTCACGCCCTGGTCACGGAGTCGCCGTTCCTCGGCTTCGAGGCCGGTGATGGTGAACGCCAGGATGAGGCCGGCCGCGCGGTGGTCACGCTGATCGGCGGGCAGGACGTCGATGCCGCGTCGTGCGGACCGCCAAGCACTATGCGCGGTTGCTCGCCACCGCCGGGGTTCACCCTGGACACGGTGGAGCCACTGCGCCTGGACCGCTTCCTGCTCCGGGCCCGGCGCACCGCCGCGTACCCTGCCAGGACCTCGGAGTAGCCATGGGCGTCTTCCGAAGTGACTACCGCGTGGAGCCTCCGCTCCGCCCACCGAGGACGCACCGGACCACTGGCTGCGCCTCTTCCGCGCCCGGGAACGCCTGCTGCACGCGGAACTCACCGCCGCCCTGCGCGCCGCTGAGGCGCTGGGCATCGACGCCTTCACGGCCTGGGACACTCACACCGACCTGGCCCAGCGGTTCGCCGAAGCGCACCTGGCACGCGTGACCGCGGAGGCAGCCCATGCCGCGTACCGCCCCGGCGAGCCGCCCTCCGGCTCCGCCACCGACATCCGTGCGCAGCTCTACCAGCTCTTCTGCCTGGAGGAGATCACCGCTCACAGCGGCTGGTACCACGAGGCCGGGCTGCTCACCGTCGAGGACACCCGTGCCCTGCCCGACAGACTGGCCCACACCTGCCGCACCCTCATGCCCCGGTTGGACGAGACGCAGGCCGTACTCGACGTTCCGTCCGCACTGACCCGGGGCCCACTCGCCGGGCCGGACTAGGTGGCCGATCTGTACGCCCAACTCGAGGAGAGACCACCACCGTTTCCCCGCCCCGGCCGCGGGCACACAGTATGACGGGGTCGCCGCGCAAAGGCCGGGTCCGAGGCGCGCGTTACCGAGCGGCCCGGGCGGGCACAACCCCCTACCACCGGTCGTAGCCTCGCCGCCCACGTGGGTCGGGCGGCGCTCAGCGCCCGGGTGCTCCCGCACGCAGTCCGTCCATGACGAGGTCCAGAAGCCGGGTGACACGCGGTTGCCAGTCCCCGCGGGGATCGATCTGCCAGAGGCCGGCGATGGAGAGGAGGAAGTCGTCCGCGGTCACTCCCGGGCGGATGGTGCCGGCCTCCTGGTTGGCCCGCAGCAGGAGTTCGGCCGCGGAGGTCACCGGGGCGTGTCCCGGTTTCGCCATGTTCCCGGGTGCGCTGGTGGCCTGGCGTATCGCGTCCGCCAGTCCGGCCTTGGCCATGGCGAACTGGGCGAGGCGGTCCATCCACTCCCGCAGGGCGTGGTCCGGTTCCCGGGCCTTGAGCAACTGGGCCGCGGTGTCGGCGACCTGCTGCATCTCGTAGCGGTAGATCTCCAGCACGAGCGACTCGCGGTTGGGGAAGTTGCGGTAGAACGTGCCCTGACCGACGCCCGCCTTCTTGGCGATCGCGTTCAGCGGGGCGTCCGCGCAGCGCGTCAGCTCGGCCAGGGCCACTTCCAGGATGCGCTCGCGATTCCGTTGCGCGTCCGAGCGCAGAGGCGCGTCTTTCTTCTGCTGCACTCGTCCTCCTCGCGGGCTCATGGTCGAACCGGGCCTTGCCAAGCGGACAGCTGTCCGGTACGTTTCCGAGTATTGGACAGCTGTCCGGTTAGGTCCACCATAGCGCCGGATGCAGCCGGCGTGGGCGGTCGGTGGCGATCGCGACCGGCGTTCCTTCCCCCGCATCCTGCACGCTTCCGAGCCGACATCGCTACGTACAGCGCCATCTCCCTGTCTCCTGATTCGTCTGCCTGCCGGATCGTCCCGACGACGTGCCCCGGATATGCGAAAGAAGGCTGCTCATGGCCCCATCGACGTCCAGCGCCATCACCTTGCACATCAACGGCGAGAAGTACACGCTGCCCGTTGACCACCGCACCACCCTGCTCGACGCACTGCGTGAGCGTCTCGATCTGACCGGCACAAAGAAGGGCTGCGACCAGGGCCAGTGCGGTGCTTGCACCGTGCTGCTCGACGGACGCCGGGCTGTCTCCTGTCTGCAGCTCGCGGTGGCGGCCGAGGGGCGTGAGATCACCACCATCGAAGGCGTGGCCGACGGCGAGCGGCTGCACCCGGTGCAGCAGGCGTTCCTCGACCTCGACGGCTACCAGTGCGGCTACTGCACGCCCGGTCAGATCTGTTCGGCCGTCGCGGTGATCGAGGAGCACGCGGCAGGCTGGCCGAGCGCCGTCACCGACGACGTCCGGCCTGAGGCGGGACCGCCGCCGCTGACCGCCGACGAGATCCGGGAGCGGATGAGCGGCAACCTGTGCCGGTGCGGCGCGTACGTGTCGATCGTCCAGGCGGTCGCCCGGGCGGCCGCGGTCGAGGCGGAGGCGGCGGCATGAGGGAGTTCGGCTATCAGCGGGTGTTCGACGTCTCCGGCGCGGTCGCGCTGCTCGGCGCCGATCCGGACGCGCGCTTCCTCGGCGGCGGCACCAACCTCGTCGACCTGATGAAGAGCGGTGTCGAGAGGCCGGCCCGGCTCATCGACGTACGCGAACTGCCCCTCGACCGTATCGAGTTGACGAAGGACGGCGGCCTGCGCATTGGCGCTACCGTCACCAACAGTGACCTTGCCGCCCATCCCGAAGTCCGCCGCCGCTACCCGGCGTTGGCGCAGGCGGTGCTGGCCGGCGCCTCGGGCCAGCTGCGCAACATGGCCACGGTCGGCGGGAATCTGCTTCAGCGCACCCGATGCGGCTATTTCGCCGACGTGGCCAGACCATGCAACAAGCGCGTCCCCGGCAGCGGTTGCCCCGCCATCGGGGGCGAGCACCACAACCACGCGATCCTGGGCGCCTCCGAACACTGCGTGGCGGTCCACCCCTCGGACATGGGCGTGGCGCTGACGGCCTTCGATGCCGTCGTCTCGTACGAAACGGCCGACGGGCCGGGCGAGTTGCCGCTCACCGAGTTCTATCTGCCCGTGGGCGAGACCCCACACATGGAGACCGCCCTGCCGCCGGGAGCGCTGATCACCGGCGTCACCCTGCCACCCGCTCCGGTCGCCGCCCGCTCCCGCTACCGGAAGGTGCGCGAGCGCGCCTCGTACGCGTTCGCGATCGGCTCGATCGCCGCCGCGCTCGACGTCCGGGACGGAGCCGTACGCGATGTCCGCCTGGCCTTCGGTGCGGTCGCCTCCCGGCCGTGGCGGGCCCGGGAGGCCGAGCGGGTGCTGACCGGGGCACCGGCCGACGCCGAAACCTTCGCCGCCGCCGCGGACGCCGAACTGGCAGCCGCCAAGCCGCTGCCCCAGAACGGATACAAGGTGACCCTGATGCGCAACCTCGTGGTGGCCGTGCTGACCGAACTCGCCGAGGAGGCCGCCCGATGACCACGGTCACGACCGGAACCACGACCGTGAAAGGCGCCGTCGGCGTCGCGCACACCCGCGTGGAGGGCCGGGACAAGGTCACCGGAGCGGCCCGCTACGCGGGAGAGATTCCCTTCGCCGAACTCGCCCACGGCTGGCTGGTGTTGTCCACCGTCACCCGCGGCCGCATCCGCTCGGTGGAGACCGCCCCCGTCCTCGGGATGCCCGGCGTCCTCACCGTCCTGCACCACGGCAACGCCCCGCGCGTCGAGACCGACTACATAGGGCTGCTGGGGAACCTGCCCGACCCGACCGCCGCGGTCTTCCAGCACGACCGCGTGCCGCACATGGGCTGGCCCGTGGCGCTGGTCGTCGCCGAGACGTCCGAGCAGGCCAGGGAGGCCGCCGAAGCGCTGGTGGTCCGGTACGACGAGGAACCGCACGACGTCGCGTTCTTCGAGGGACATCCGGGTACGTACACGCCGGCGGACGTCCCCCACGCACAGGCGGTGGCCGAGAAGGGGGACCTGGAGTCCGAACTCGCCCTGTCCGCCGTCGTCGTGGACGCGGAGTACACCACACCCGAAGAGCACCACAGCCCGATGGAACCGCATGCGGCGACGGCCCGCTGGGACAGCGGCCGGCTCGAAGTCGTCGACTCCAACCAGGGCAGCACATGGGTCGCGGAGGAGCTCGCGAAGCTGTTCTCGCTCGACCCGGCGTCGGTGCGGGTGCGCTCCGAACACGTCGGCGGCGGCTTCGGCTCCAAGGGGGTCCGCCCGCACCAGGTGGCCGCCGTGATGGCCGCGACCGCCCTCCAGCGCCCGGTCAGAGTAGTGCTGACCCGTCGTCAGATGTTTTCGCTCGTCGGTTACCGGAGCCCCACGGCGCAGCGGATCAGGCTCGGCGCCGACGCCGACGGGCGGCTGCGCGCGCTGGAGCACCGCTCCCTGAACCTCACGTCGACCGTTCATGAGTTCGTCGAGCCGAGCGCCGGGGTGGGGCGGGTACTGTACGACGCCGAGGCCCACCACACCGCCAACCGGGTCGTACGGCTCGATGTGCCGACACCGACGTGGATGCGCGCGCCGGGTGAGGCACCGGGGTCGTTCGCGCTGGAATCCGCGCTCGACGAACTGGCCGAGAGGTGCGGCATCGACCCGATCGCGCTGCGCGCCCGCAATGAGCCCGAGACAGGCCCCGTGTCCGGACTGCCGTTCAGCAGCCGCAATCTGCTCGCCTGCTTCCACGAGGGCGCCCGCAGGTTCGGCTGGGCGGACCGGGATCCGCGTCCCGGCCTGCGCCGCGAAGGGCGCCGGCTGCTCGGGACCGGCACGGCGGCAGCCTTCTTCCCCGCGGGAGCCGCCCCCTCCACAGCGGCCGTGACGGCGGAGGCGGACGGCACCTTTACCGTACGGATCACCGCGGCGGACATCGGAACCGGAGCGCGGACCGCGCTGACCCTGATCGCCGCCGACGCGCTGGAGGTGGCACCGGACCGCGTCCGTGTGCGCATCGGAGACAGCGACTTCGGCCCGGCGATGATCGCCGGCGGCTCGATGGGCACCCGCTCCTGGGCGTGGGCGGTCACGGCCGCGGCGGGCGACCTGCGGGAGCAACTGGCCCTGGGCGGCGCCATTCCGCCGGAGGGAATCACGGTGCGTTCGGACACCTCCGCGGCCATCGCTGCCCTCGCGCATAAGGAACGGCACTCGTTCGGAGCGCAGTTCGCCGAGGTCGCCGTGGACGTCACCACCGGCGAGGTACGCGTACGGCGCATGCTGGGGATCTTCGCGGCGGGCCGGATCGTCAACCCCCTCACGGCGCACGGCCAGTTGGTCGGCGGTATGACCTGGGGCATCTCCATGGCCCTGCACGAGGAGGCGGTCAGGGACCAGGCCTCGGGCGGCCACGTCGGTGCCGACCTCGCCGGCTACCACTTCGCCGCGCACGCCGACGTTCCGCACATCGAGGCGGACTGGGTCGACGACCCGGATGAGGACGACCCGGTCGGGATCAAGGGCATCGGAGAGATCGGGATCGTGGGCGCCGCGGCGGCGATCGCCAACGCGGTCTGGCACGCGACCGGCGTACGCCACCGGAGCCTGCCGATCCGGCCCGACCGCGTCCTGCTGGCGGGTACGGGTACGGGTACGGGAGCACGGGATGCTTGACATCGCCGAGGAGTTGAACCGCTGGGCCGAGGAGGGCCGGGACTTCGCCGTCGCCACCGTCGTGGCCGTCGGCGGCAGCGCGCCGCGCAGTCCCGGCGCCGCCCTCGCCGTGGACAGCGAGGGCACGGCCGTCGGCTCGGTCTCCGGCGGCTGCGTGGAAGGAGCGGTGTACGACCTGTGTCTCCAGGCCCTCCGGGACGGACAGACCGTCCTGGAGCGATTCGGCTACAGCGACGAGGACGCCTTCGCGGTCGGGCTGACCTGCGGCGGGGTCATCGACATCCTGATCACGCCGGTCGGCGCGGACGCACCCGGCAGGACGGTGTTCGGGGCCGCGCTGTCGGCTGCCGCCCGGGGCGAGCCGGCTGCCGTCGCCCGGGTCGCCCGGGGTCCGGCCGAACTCCTCGGCAGGGCCCTGCTCGTGCGCTCCGACCGGTCGTACGAAGGCGGTCTCGGCGGCCACGCGGAGCTTGACCGGACGGCTGCGGCCGAGGCCCGTGCCATGGTGGACACGGGGCGCACCGGCACGGTCGACCTCTCGGAGGACGGATCGCACTGCCCCGGCGGCATCACACTGATCGTCGAGTCGAGCGTGCCACCGCCCCGCCTGATCGTCTTCGGGGCGATCGACTTCGCCGCGGCCCTCGTGCGCGCGGGCACGTTCCTCGGCTACCACGTGACCGTGTGCGACGCCCGCCCCGTCTTCGCCACGCGGGCCCGCTTCCCCGAGGCGGACGACATCGTGGTCGACTGGCCCCACCGCTACCTGCGGCGCACGGCGACCGACAGCCGCACAGTCCTGTGCGTGCTCACCCACGACGCCAAGTTCGACGTACCCCTGCTGGAGGCGGCCCTGCGGATGCCGGTCGCGTTCGTCGGCGCGATGGGCTCGCGCCGCACCCACGAGGACCGCAACCGGAGGCTGCGTGAAGCCGGCGTCAGCGAGCGGGAGTTGGCTCGGCTGAGGTCGCCGATCGGCCTCGACCTCGGCGCCCGTACGCCCGAGGAGACCGCCCTGTCCATCGCGGCGGAGATCGTCGCGGCCCGGCGGGGCGGCACGGGCGTTCCGTTGACCGGCTCGGGGACGCCGATTCACCGTGACGGGGGAGAGCGGGGAGCCGTGGCGGCCGCAGCCTGACGGCTCGGGCGCGGCGGTCCGGCGGCCGGACGCGAGTGCGCGAGCCTGTGTGGGTGCCGGAAACTGTGGCACCCTCCCTGTGCGACCTGTGAGTAGTCATCGCCGACCGCTGCTCAGCGGGGGTCTCCAGTCGGCTGCCGCCACAGTGGGGACCGTATCTGCGGCCGACGGAGCAGCCCGCGGTGGTGCCCCTGGGGCGGCCGTGGCATCCGGCGCCGTCAGGCATAAGAGCGGGAGGGCGATGGCCAGTACCGGTCTGACGAGGAATCCGTTCACGGACACCGTCCCGAGGTGTGGTGGTCATGACTGCGTCATGATGGCCCGGTGTCTCATCATTGATCCAGTCCTCCATCGCGCGCTCCGAGCGCGCGGCACCCGTGTCCGCCCTGCCGCCCCCGAGCGGGCCCGGGGCCCGGTGGTGGCCGAGACTGCGTCGGCCGCCTGGCCACCACCCGCGGGAGTCGGTCAGGGCCTGACGGTGGGGTCGACGCCGAGCACGACGGTGCCAGTCAAACGGCGCAGACGTATCGCCACGACCCAGCGACGCGGTTCTCCGGCACCCACAGGTTCCGGCACCCAAAATATGACTGTGTACACGTTTCGCCTGTCCGGGTTCGATCGTGGTGGAGATGAACCTCGACCGGCCGCCGGTCCCACCGGCCACTCGCCCGAGCGGCTAGCGTGCGACCAGGCCCCCAGGCCCCCAGGCGGCAGTCGGCCCGCCGGACCTGCCCGGAATGGAGCGCAATGTGACGTCCTCGTCCCTGGCCCGAAAGGGGATCCGGATCGCACCCCTTCTGCTGGCGACTCTGGGTATCGGTATCGCCGTCGCCGGATGCTTCGCGGACACCAGCGCCACGACACAGACCGAGGCGGCCGCACCCGGCAGCCCGTTGCTTGCCGAGGTCGCCGAGCAGATCGCCCTGCCTGCGCACACCTGGACGGCGATGGGCACCCACACGGCCAAGGGATATACGACCGAGGCGGCCGAGACCACCAGCGTCGAGGGCATGAAGGCAGACTGCGACAACATCAACCTCAACAAGAAGCTGGCAGCCGACTTCCGCAGCGACGTGTTCGGTCGTGGCATGAAGGGGTTCTTCTACAAGTGCCAGAAGGTCCGCCCGTACACCAACAAATACTGGTTCACCATCAGTTCTGCGGACCAGGCCCAGATCGACAAGCTCTGCGATCCGACCACCAAGTACCCGATCGTCTACGACGAGCAGCACGACACCTACTGGATCGACGAGCCGTTCACGTGCACCAACCGGGTCAACCCTTCGTAGGACGTCGGTGTGGGTGCCGAAATCCTCATCCGTCCAGGTCAAGCGGCATGTCGGTATCCGTGGACGACTCCGCCGAGCAGAGTCGAGTCGGCCTTGCGCGAGGGCCCGGTGCGGTCGGCGCCCGTTGTAGAGAGCGTCGGCCTGGGAGCGCCGGCTTCGTGCCGCAGTGTCCTGGAGGACACGGTGACCGGCGTGCGACCGGGGCGTCCGTCAGACCATGGCGTTCACTCCGGTGAGGTCAAGGGCGGCACCGATCGCCTCGACGGCGCACAGGTCGATCACGCCCGCGGCCGCGATGTCCGAGAAGTCGTGCACGTAGGCGAGATGGATGACGCCGTCCGCTGCGGCGGCGCCGTCGCGCAGGCCGTCGAGGTCGTCGAGGGTACCGCGGTGCACTCCGGCTCCGGCGGCCGTGATCGGTGGACGGGACACGGAGGCGGCGGCGCGGTGTGCGTCGGCCCTCGGCGGGCCGGCCGAGGCGATGGCCGTCGATGTCATGGACGACGACAGCCTCGATCGGTTCAGCCGCGGCTGCGACGTGGTCCTCAACTGCGCCGGACCCGCCTACGAACTGGCCGACCGTCCGCAGCGTGCCGTGGCCGCCGCGGGTCTTCGAATCCGATGTGCAACTGGAAGCAGTGCGAGGCCTCGAGACCTGCCACCAACTGCACCGAGTTGATGGTGTTGGCACGGCTGAAGCCCTCCCACCGCGGCACGCCCGAATCCGGGAGGATCTCCAGCAGCCGGCGCAGCCGGGTCGGCGGAATGGTGAATGTCGAGTCCATCGCCGATATGACGTCGCAGCCGTTCCGCTCGGCATAGGCGATCCAGTCGTCGCGTATCTTCTCCGCCGATTTGTAACGCCATTTCGGTGACGCGGCCGGGAAGGAGCAGAATTTGCAGTCGAACGGGCAGCCCCTCATCGACTCGTCCGGAACGGTAGGCGCATTGCCAGGTACGGTCGGCGACGGAAAATCCTCGATGTCGACGTACTCGGTCGGGTTGATGCGGATATTGTCCTCGTCGCGCCACACCAGATTGGGTACGGAGCTCAGCTCACAAGGCCTGTGTGGGAGAGGGGATTGAGGCGCCCGGAAGTGGGCATGGCAACCGATCGCGGGGGGTCGCCGGAGGTTGCGGACGGAGTTCTTATACGTGTAAAGTTATGTCTTGGTATTCACAGATCCTGCCGTCCGGCCGAGGTTCGCGCTGCCGCGCCCAGGCCGGTCGGTCGCGCCTGAGAGGTGGGAACCCCATGGCCACGGCAGAGGGCCTGAACAGCCGTGCCGGCCGCCGGGAGGTGGCCGGCGACGGCGGCCCGGAGAGCGATCCGGCCGGTGCGGCCGCGACACCCAGGCACGTGCTTCTGCGGTTACTCCGCCCCTACCGCACAAGCATCGTCGCCGTATTCGTCCTTCAGGTCGTCAGCTCCCTCGCGGGGCTCGCACCGCTGATCGGAGTGGTGGAGCTCGGCCGGGTCCTGCTCGCGCCCGGCCCGGTCGACCGCGGTGCCGCCTGGGTGGCCGTATGGATCGGCGTCGCCGGCCTGTTCACCCGCATCGTGCTCGCCGCGGTGTCCGGCGGGATCGCGCATCTCGTCGACGGCCGGCTTCAGTTCTCGCTCCGGCGGCTGCTCGCCCAGCGGCTCGGCAGGGTGCCGCTCGGCTGGTACTCCCGCCGCAGCTCGGGCGAGATCAACGGCGTGGTGCAGGGGGATGTCGACCAGTTGCACCACCTGATCGCCCACGCGCCGGTGGAGGCGACGTCCGCGGTCGTCGTTCCGCTCGCCTCGCTCGGGTATCTGGCCTGGGTGGACTGGCGGCTGACGCTCGTCGCGCTGATCCCGGTGCTCCTCGGCCTCCTGCTGCACCGCCTGCTGATGACCGAGGAACGGCAGCGCGAGGGCCGGAGGATGGGCGAGGCCATGGGGCGCATCGGTGCCGCGTCCGTGGAGTTCGTCGAGGGCATCTCGGTCGTCAAGACCTTCGGTGGCGGCGGGCGGGCGCACCAGCGCTACCGCAAGTCGGCGGACGAGTTCGCCGACTTCTTCCTGACCTACGTGGCCGGCGCAGCCGGTCTCGCCTCGCTCGCCGCCCTCGTCCTGTCCCCGCCGTTCGTGCTGCTGCTGGTCTTCACCGGCGGTACCGCACTGATCGCGGCCGACGCCATGCCGCCCGTCGACCTGCTGCCGTTCCCGCTGCTCGCGGTCGCACTGACCGCCCCCATCGCCGCGCTGGGGCACGGCATGGACAACGTCCACGTCGCCGAGCGGTCCGCCGAGCGCATCCGGGCGATGCTGACCGTGCCGCCGTTGCCCGAGTCGGACCTGCCGGCCGAACCGGGCAACGACCGCGTGGAGTTCCGCGGCGTCGGTTTCTCCTACGACCCCGGACACCCGGTGCTGCGGGGAGTGGATCTGACGCTCGAACCGGGCACCACCACGGCGCTCGTCGGCCCTTCGGGTGCCGGGAAGTCCACCCTGGCACAACTCGTGCCGCGGTTCTCCGACCCGACCAGCGGCTCCGTGCTGATCGGCGGCGCGGATGTCCGGGACATCCCGACCCAGCGGCTGTACCGCAGCGTCTCCTTCGTCTTCCAGGATGTACGGCTGCTGCGCGCCAGCATCGCCGACAACATCGCCCTGGCCGTGCCGGACGCCGGCCGCGAGGCTGTCGAGCGGGCCGCCAGCGCCGTCGGCCTCGCCGAGCGCATCGAGGCGATGCCCCGCGGATACGACTCCGTGATCGGCGAGGACGTGGGGCTTTCCGGTGGTGAGGCGCAGCGTCTCTCCATCGCCCGTGCCCTGCTTGTCGATGCCCCCGTGCTCGTCCTGGACGAGGCGATGTCCTTCGCCGACGCCAAGACCGAGGCCGAGATCCGCGCGGCGCTGGAGACCCTCGTGCGGGGTCGCACACTGCTGGTGATCGCCCACCGGCTGGAGACCGTCACCCGCGCGGACCGGATCGTCGTCATGGAGGACGGACGCATCGTGGAGAGCGGTGCTTACCGCGAACTGCTGGACAAGAACGGGAAGTTCGCCGCCATGTGGCGCGCGCAGCACGCGCGTGGGCGGCAGACGGGGGAGGTCCGCCGATGATCAGCCTGCTGCTGCGTGTCCTGGGGGAGCGGCACTCGGGCCCGCTGCGCCGTACCCTCGCGCTGATGTCGGCCTGTGCCGTGCTGGAGGGCCTGTCCTACGCGCTGCTCATCCCGCTGCTGCGCCCCCTGCTGGACGGCGAGCCGGAGGCAGCCTGGCCGTGGCTGGGTGCCTTCGCCGCAGCCGTACTCGCCACCTCGGTGCTCGGCTACCTCAGTGACGTGTCGGGGTTCCGTACGGGCGGCGAGCTGTCCCGCGGCCTGCACCACCGGCTCGGGGACCACCTCGCCGGACTGCCCCTGGGCTGGTTCACCCCCGGCCGGGTCGGTGAAGTCTCCGGGCTCACCAGCCGCAGCGTGATGGGGGTGATGTCGGTACCGGCCCATCGACTGCGTCCCTTGATCAACGCCACCCTGATCCCCGTCTCCGTGGTCGCGGTGCTGTTCGTCTTCGACTGGCGGCTCGCGCTCGCCGGACTCGTCGCGGCACCGTTGATCGCCGGTGTGCAGCGCTGGACGTCGAAGGCCACCGCGCGCCAGGACGCGGAGCGTGCCCGGCACAGCGACGAGGCCGCGGGCCGGGTCGTGGAGTACGTCCGTGCCCAGCCGGTGCTGCGGGCCGGCGGGAGGACGGGCGAGCGCTTCGAGCTGCTGGACGACGCACTGCGCGAGCAGTGGCGCAGCAGCAGGCGCGCGGCGCTGAGCGGCGTCCCCGGCATGCTCGGCCTCACCTTCTCGGTCCAGGCCGTCTTCACCATCGTCCTGGCGCTCGGCGTCCATCTCGCGCTGGACGGTGATCTCGGGGCCGCGGAGCTGCTGGCGATCATGGTCCTGACGGCTCGCTGCGTGGAGCCGCTGCTGTCCCTCGCCGACCTGGGCGGCATCATGCGGGTGTCCCGCGGGGAACTGGAACGCATCGACGCGGTCCTGACCGAGCCCCCGCTGCCCCGTGCCGAGCGGCCGGCCGCTCCGGCGCACGACGGCGTTCAGCTCGAGTCGGTCACCTTCCGGCGCGGTGAACGCCGGGTGCTCGACCGGCTCTCCCTGGAGATCCCGGAAGGCAAGCGGCTCGCCGTCGTCGGTTCCTCGGGCGCGGGCAAGAGCACTCTGCTCCAGCTCGTCGCCCGCTTCCACGACGTCGACGAGGGCGTCGTGCGCCTGGGCGGCGTGGACGTACGGGACATCGACGGCGAACACCTGATGGCCCGGCTGTCCATGGTCTTCCAGGACGTCTACCTCTTCGAGGGCACCATCGAGGACAACGTCCGGATCGGCCGGCCCGACGCCACGCCGGAGGAGGTGCGTGCGGCGGCCGCCGCGGCGTGCCTGGACGAGGTGGTGGACCGGCTGCCCGCGGGCTGGGACACCCAGGTCGGCGAGGGCGGCACCGCCCTGTCCGGTGGCGAGCGCCAGCGGGTCTCGATCGCGCGCGCCCTGCTCAAGGACGCCCCTGTGCTCCTCCTCGACGAGGCCACCTCGGCACTCGACCCGGAGAGCGAGGCAGCCGTCCAGGCGGGCCTGGACCGGCTCATGGTGGGCCGTACGGTCATCATGGTCGCCCACCGGCTCCGCACCGTCGAGCATGCCGATCTGATCGTCTTCCTCGAGGGCGGCGCGATCGTCGAGCAGGGCACCCACGAGGAACTCATGCGCCGGGGCGGCCGCTACGCCGAGTTCTGGAGGATCGCCGCGCACGCGGCGGCGTGAAGGCACCATGGCGGATCGCTCGCCCGTCACACACCGACACACGGGGGTAGGGATGTCACGCAAGAGCGCGGCGACGGGGCCTGACGGCCGTGTCGGCGGGGAGACCGCCGGATGGCAGCCGGCAGACCTCCGCGACGATGTCGCGGCACTGCTGGGAATCGAGCTGGGCCCCACGGACGACCGCCGACGCCGCGGAGCCCGCCTCCCTGTCCTCGCTGCCGGACGCGGCGCGGTGGATGCGGGCGCTCGAACGGGCCGCGGGCGGTCAAGGTCAACCGCGGTGGCGAGAAGGTCCCGGCGCAGGAGGTGGAGGAACATCTGCTCTCCCCGCCCCGGTCGTCGCGGCCGCGGTCATCGCGCTGCCCGACCCGGTCATGGGGGAGCGGACCTGCGCGGTCGTCGTGCCCATCGACGCGGGCCGACCGCCGACCCTGCGCGAGGTGCAGACGGCGCTCCGGGGCAGGGGGGTCGCCGCATGCAAGGTGCCGGACCAGCTGGTGGTGCTGGAGCAGATGCCGCTGACCGGCGTCGGCAAGATCGACAAGCAGGCTCTCAGGGCAGAGCTGGGCGCCTGAGCGACCGCCGGCCGCGGGCCCGGATCACCACCATGGACAGGCATGCCGGTGATCCGGGCCCGCCGTCACGCCGCCTCCCGAGGTGTCCCGGTCCGGGAGAGCAGGCCGTCGACGATGGCCACCAGGCCCTGACGGTGGGTGTCCCGGGTGGTGATCTCGTCCCACTGCCCGGCGAGGGAGGCGAGCCGGGGGAAGTTCTCCGGGGTCAGGGCGGCGAACGCCTTGTCCCGGTGCGGCGGTCGCTCGAGCCCCGCGTGATGCCGCTCGCGGTTGACCCGGATGGTCAGTTCACCGGCGGTGTAGTACCAGATGACGCGGTAGGCGTAGACGGCCTCCTCGGGGCTGAGTCCGCACTCGATCGCGGCGTCGATCATGTTCTCGACGATCCACAGGGCGGAGACGGCCATCAGGTCGTCGGAAGCGAGGACCTCGACGATCCACGGGCATTCGGAGAGCATGTCGTGCAGCACCTGGCTCGCGGCGATCAGGCGCTCGCGCGGCTCGGCGGGCAGCTCGGGGCGCGGGAACTGCTGGGCGTGGCGCTCCAGCAGGAGCAGCAGGAGCTCGTCCTTGTCGCGCACGTGGTGGTAGAGCGCCATGGCCGTGCTGGACAGCTCCTGGGCCAGCCGCCGCATCGACAGCTGCTCCGGTCCGTCCTCGTCCAGGATTCGCTCGGCTGCCGTGAGGATGGCCTCCTGGGACAGGCGAGGTGGACGGCCGGTTCTGCCGGTGCGTCGGGTTCGAGGCGTCATCCCTGTCTTCCTGTTGCTGTGGCCATGTGCTGAGAGGTGCGTGGTGTGCAGGGCGGGGCGGACCGGCCTGCGTACGCGGTCGCCCGGTGCTCCCCGCCGCACGTCGGCGATCCTCACCCGGGGCGTCGAGCAGCCGACGACGCCGATGTCATCATGCCCGTCCTGCCGGTCAGGACCTCCGTCGTCCGTAGCATCGTCTGCGGCAGGTGACGGATGATCCGGTCAGCGGTGCCCTTGGGCGGCAGCGTAGCGGCTGTCGCATGGACACCGGACGGTACACGGCACCTGGTGACGTCGTGCACGGAGACCGAGGCGGCCACCCCCACCGGCCCGACCACGTCCGCTCGTTCCGCGTCAGGGGTCCAGTCGACCCTGTTTCCGACGGGCTGTTCCGCGCCGGGCATCGGATACGCGGCGACCTCGGATATGTCCATGCTCTCCTGCCCCTCTCTTCTTCACGGGGGGGCGGTCGTCACGAGATGAAGTCGTAGGACAGGAAGCCGTTCTCCGCGTCCTCCGCCCAGGACCCGTACCGGCGCATGCCGTAGAGCAGGGGCATGGGCGAGCGCAGACCGGTGACCACGGCGCGCGGCGGCGTCGGCCGGCGCGACGGTCCCCTGCTCGACGGACTCGCACAGCTCACGGGTCATCGTGCCCAGGCGGACGAAACTCTCGCTGATGGGGAGCGGGGATCCGGGGTGACCGGAGCGTTCGGCCTCCAGGAACACCTGGGGGTCGCCGGTCTCGCTGTAACGGTAGTAGGCGTCCTCGACCATCATGTTGCCGCTCATCGTGCCGAGCATCCAGGTCCGGTTCACGGCATTCCACAGGTCGTAGTGGCCGAAGCCGACGAACGAGCTGTAGACGAGGTCGTCATGGAAGTCGAACAGCCCCTGCTGCAGGGCCTCCACGTGGGAGAACCGCTCCATGGACCAGTCGCCGTCGCGAGAGGCGGCGATGAGCCGCCAGCCCAGCGCGTTGACGAGCTCCAGGGTGGTGGCCAGGCCGCGCGAGTACAGCGCGTCGATGAAGCCGGCGGCGTGGGAGGTCAGGCAGTAGCGCTCGCCGACGACCTGCTTGGCCGAGTACTGGAGCCTGCCGGTGGAGACCCACGGGCGAACGGCCCTGCCCACGACAAAGCAATCACCGATATCTCGCTATACGGTAAAAGCGGGGCATAAGGAGATTTCATCAGCACTCAGGGGGCAGCATGGACGACGACGCCGAGAGCACCCAGGAGCTGGATGAGGCGTACGACCACGACGACAGCGACGAGCTGGTGGATCAGTCATCCGCTGAGCCGGACGTCCTTCTCGACGTACCGCAGCTCAAGGTCGACGAGATCGCTCTGGATGTCGAGGATCTACGGGCACGCGTGTCGTTGCGGGCGGACGTGCTCGACCTGCTGAAACTCAGCGTGGGAGCGGATGTGTCGCTGGGCGGTGTCCACCTGGACATCAAGGGCGTGGAAGCTCAGGCGCTGCTGAAGGTCCGGCTCGACAACGTGGCGGAGATCATCGGCAGGGTGCTGACGACGATCGACCGCAATCCGCAGATCCTGGAGCAGATCACGTCCGGCCTCGGGGCCGCGGCGGAAGAGCTGGGAAGCGGCGCGGGACGTGCCGTCGGCGAACTCGGTCGCGGTGCGGGGGCAGCGGTCGAGGATGTCGGGGAGGGTGCAGGGCGGGCTGTCGAGGATGTCGGGGAGGGTGCTGGGCGGGCGGTCGAGGGCGTTGGGGAGGGTGCTGGGCGGGCGGTCGAGGGCGTTGGGGAGGGTGCTGGGCGAGCGGTCGAGGGCGTTGGGGAGGGTGCTGGGCGGGCGGTCGAGGGCGTTGGGGAGGGTGCTGGGCGGGCGGTCGAGGATGTCGGGGAGGGTGCTGGGCGGGCGGTCGAGGGCGTCGGGGAAGGCGCCGGACAGGTGGCGAGGAAGGGGGCCAGGAAGGCGGTCGGGGGTGCCGGGGAGTCCGCCGGGAGCGCCGCCAAGCGTGGGCGGGGGACAGCGGGCGGAACCGGCGCGGCCAAGCGGACCCGAGAGCGCCGGGAGAAGGCCGACCGAGCCAGTGGCGACGCGGCACCGCGTCGCCCGCTGCGCAAGCGGGAGCCGGAGGGCAGGTCCGAGGGTCACCCGCCGTGAACGTCAGCGTCGGCCTCCCCCGGCCGGCTGTCCGGTGAGGTGGGCGACCCGCCGTCCCGGCCGCCGGACCCGGACCTCGGCTCCGCGGACATCGAGATCACCCTCACCGTGGAGGCCGCTCACCTTCGCTTTCGCGCACCACCGCACTCGGACGTCCGGTTGAGCGGCACCCCCGGCAGAAAGTCGGAGACGAGCAGCAGCCGCACCAACCTTGCCGACCCGGTGTCCCAGGGAGTGGACTATCGCGACGTGCGGGTCACATACACACTGGCGAACCGTCTCAAAGCATGACGAGAGCCCCGGCGGCGATCACTCGGCCCGCCCGCCGCATCACCGGGATCGCCGCCCGACAGGAAGACCGCGCGTCGCGGAGCTGTCGCGACGCCGACCAGGACCCCTTGGACTCTGTCGGGTCGCGGACCCGCGAGCGCCGATGCGACGTCTCCTAGTGACACGGGAGGTCGGGGTTGATTGAATGCCGTAAGCGCTTTCCGTTCGAACCTTCGAGCTTTGGAGCGTCCCCGTGCCGATCTCGCGTCGTGCCCTGTTGTCGACGGTCCCGGCAGCGACCCTGCTGGCGGTGGCGCAGCCGCTGCGCGCACGGGCGGCGAGCCGACAGGACGCGGTGACCGCCGAGGCGGCCGCGGACCATGCCGTGCTGATCAGGAACACCGTCGCGAACTTCGCCGGCACTGCCGACTCCAACGCCCGCCCCGAGGCGGTCCCCAAGCTCGCGGCCATCGACGCGACCGCCAGGGCCCGGCTCACCGCGATGGACAACGCCGGGGAGGGTGAGCTCTTCCAGGGCGTCACACTGGGCACGAGCGACCCGAACCTGGCGACATCGTTCCAGTACCTCTATGAGGTCGCCCTCGCCACCCGGACTCCCGGAGACACGGCGTCCGAGCTCCGCGACAACGCGACCGTCCAAAGACGGGTCGTCGACGGTCTGGTCCGGCTGCACGACCACTACTACGGCGACCTGTCAAAGGGCTACTACGGCAACTGGTTCACCTGGGAAATCGGCATCTCGTCCCAGGTGAGCAAGATCCTCGTCCTGCTCAAGGACGAGCTCGCGGAGTACAGGCCCGACCTCGCCGCCACCTACATCGCCTCGATGGACGCCTATCTGCGCAACGGCAAGGCCGGGGACGTCGATCTCGACTCGCGTTTCCACACCGGCGCCAACCTCGCCGACATCACCACGAACCGGATTCTCCAAGGTGCCGTCCTCGCCGACGACACCCGCATCAGCAAGGCGGTCGCCGACCAGCTGACGGTCCTCGCGACGGTCGACCCCTACCACCTCCGGCACGGCGTCACCGACGGTTTCTACGACGACGGTTCCTTCATCCAGCACGCCTCCGTGGCCTACACCGGCTCGTACGGCAAGGGCCTGCTCACCCGCGTCGTCCAGACCATCAAAACGCTCGAGGGCACGAGCTATGTACAGGGCGACGATTTCGTCGGCGTCGTGCAGGGCTGGATCGTCAACGGCTTCGCCCCGCTGGTCTTCGAGGGCTGGATGATGGAGATCGTCAAGGGGCGTGGGGTGTCCCGGACCTCGACGGGCTACGCCGATGTCGCCGAGGTGGTCGAGGCAGTCGTCGACCTTTCCCGATACGCGCGGGGTTCCGACGCCACGGCCCTCAAGGGCTATGTGAAGTCCGTGCGGCAGACCTCGCGGGCCGCCCTCGATCCGACGAGGTTCGTCTCACCGGTGAGCATCGTCCACTACGCCGACATCCTCACCGACTCCTCGGCCCCGGCGAAGGACCTCAATCCCGCCGAGCGCAACGTCGCCTTCAACGCGATGGACAAGACGGTCCACCGGCGCCCCTGCTACGCCTTCGCCCTGGCCCGGAGCTCGACGAGGATCAGCAAGTACGAGTACATGAGCGGCGAGAATCTCATGCCGTGGTTCCAGGGCGACGGTGCTCACTACCTCTACCTCTCCGGCGAGGACCAGACCCAGGCCTTCGGCGTCGACTACTTCACCACGGTCTCGCCCTACCGCCTCGCCGGCGTCACCGCCCCGGTGGAGACCCGCCGTACGGTCCCCGAGCTCTACGGCACCGCGTGGTACGACAACCCGGAGCGCGGGTTCACCTCGTCCTCCGAGTCACAGAACACCTATGTCTACTTCCCCCGCGGCACCAACACGTTCTCCGGCGGCGCCGGCCTCGGCGCGTACGGCGCGGTCGGGCTGGTCCAGGCCGACGACGTGGCGTACGCAGCCAAGCAGGACGGCACCCTCCCCGAGGACTTCGTCGTCTACCGCAACGCCGAGGCCACCAAGTCGTGGTTCATGCTCGACGACGAGATCGTCGTCCTCGCCGCGGGGGTGGGCGACTCAGCGGGCCGCGCGGTGACGACGACGATCGACAGCCGGATCGCCGACCCGTCGGACGCCATCGCCCTGACGGGGGAGCTCCACAGCGGCGCGGCCTGGTCGGGGACCGGCACGGCCCCTTTGGCGTGGCTGCTCCACCGCAATGCCACCCGGTCGACCTCGGTCGGGTACGTCCTCCTGGACCACCAACGGGCAACCGTCGCGCTCGACACGGTCACCCGCAGCCGCCGCGTCATCCGTGCCGCCAACCCCGACACCATGGTGGCCAAGAAGGTGTTTTCCCTCTCCGTCGAGCAGCCGGCCGCCGCCCCGCGCACCTCCATGGCCTACGCCCTGGTCCCGAACGCCACAGCACGACAGCTGAAGGCGTACGCCCACGGGCCGGTGTCCATCCTGGTCAACACCACCCGAGTGCAAGCCGTGACCCACACGGGGTTGGGCATCGTCGCCGTCAATGTCTTCGCCCCCGGCAGGCACCGTGCCGGGCGGCTCTCGCTCGAAGGCCCGGCATCGGTGATTCTCCGTGAGGCGCACGACGGCACCGTGTCGATCGCGGTCTGCGACCCCACCATGAAGCGGGACAGGGTCTCGATCGTCGTCCACGGCCGCACGATGAGGGCGCTGTCGGCGGACGACGGTGTCCGGGTCAGCCGGGCGCCTGGTGGCACCCGTATCCACGTCACCACGCATCATGCTCACGGCCGGAGCTTCACGGCGACGCTGCGGTGAGACGCGGCCAACGGGGAGTGACCGAGGTCGGCGCGAACGGACAGCCGCAGCGGATGGCGGCGCGGGGCTGTCGTGCCGACGGTGCGAGTTTGCCGCTCTGCAGGGCGAACAGCGCCAGGGAGACGCCGGTGACGGCCGCGACCGCACCGGCGGTGCCGAATGAGCCGGTGGTGTGGCGGAGCAGGAGCACGATGCTGATTGTCAGCATCGCGCATGGCTGCCGGGCGGCGAAGCCAGGCAGCAGGAACGTCCATGCGCCGGGTGTGCGCAGCAGCTGCCCGTAACCGGGGCGCTTGACGGGAGGGGTGGTGGGGACCGCGGATACCACGGCCGTGCCTTTCTGCCGCCTGGTAGCGCACCCGAGCCAACGTCGCGGAGTGCGCCAAGAGCTGTCCTCTCGCGCAGGACCGGGGTAGACACCGGGTCCGCGCCGATCAGGAGGCAAGAGGACCGCGGCCGCCGAGCGGTCGCGCCGGCTCTGCGTCAGGCAGAGGCCGGCGATCTTGTAGCCGTACTCGCAGGAGTCCACCTCGTGGTAGGTGCCCTCCGTGAGCAGCACGGCGGCCGCCACCCCGCCGAGCCCCTCCAGCAGCCCCTCCCTCAGCGCCGGAAGGTACTCCGGGGGGAGGAGCGCCTTCGGTACGGCGCTGAGCAGCTCCAGCCCGCCGTCCGGGCCGGGCGGTTCGAAGCGCGCGACGATCTACGCGTACGGACGGCAGGCGAATGGGCTGCGACTGGGGCTGGCAGCAGCACCGCACCACCAAGCTTGTCGGCAGGGCGAAGGCCCGCACCCAGGGGGTGCGGGCCTTGGGCCGGACTTACTCGCCCTCGCGTGTTGGGTCAGCGGTGGCTGCGGCCCCAGGCGGTGGTGTCGATGAGGCTGCCTTCGTCGTCGTGGAGGGTGGCGCGGTCGGAGCGGTTGTCCCAGATGTAGTGGCGGCGGTCCTGGTAGACGTCCTGGCTGGTGTCGCGGCCGAAGCCGGTATGGATACGGACGGTGGAGCCGCCTGCCAGGAGCAGGTCGCCGAAGCGGTAGCGGTCGCCGTCGGCGTTGCGCAGGGTCCAGCCTTCCAGGCTGATGCCGCGGCGGGACGTGTTGGTGACCTCGACCCACTCGGCGTTCAGCGAGCGGTTGGAGCCGTCGTCCCAGCCGGGGCTGTCGGCCTGCACGTCACTGATCACGACCGCGGAGGGGTGGGGCCAGTGGTGGTGACGGCCCAGGTGGTCGTCGGCTGAGGCAGAAACGCTGACGGCGCCGACCAGGGCGCCGGCGGCGAGCGCGGCGGCCGTCATACGACGGGTGATGGCAGTGATGGCAGAAGCAGACATGTGATGCTCCTTCAAGACATGCAGGCCGCGCCCTTTTCCGGAATCGGCCGTGCGGTGCGGTTCCCGGCCCCAGCGGGCCGAGGACCATCACTGTGGAGCACCCCTGCGCCCGCACCCAGGGCTGCCGCTTCGTGTTACCAAAGGCGGATATTTCCGTAACTGTCCGCTGTGTATGGCATGCATCCGCGTTCGACGTGACCCTGCCATTCGCTGACCGATACACCGACCCGCTGAACAAGCAACAACAAGCCCTTACCGGCTCCGACGCGCACTCCCCGCGCCAACCGGCGCACACCCCGTCGCGCCGGGGCCGAGTCTGTAACAGCAGTTCAGAGAGCGACTTCGCATAATGCATGCTAATGGGATAGATGCTCGATAAGCGGCCACATCATCTCGTAGAGCTGTTTCGCCGCCACTTGGCGCGACCACAGGGCACCGGCAGCCCGGGCTTCGAGAGGGATTGCCGCAGCAGTACCAGTGCGCGTTGCCGTACTCGCAGTCGTGCCATTGCTGGTGCTCCGGGCGGTGGACGTAGTCCTTCCGCAGACGCACGCATGTGGAACCGGCGGCCGCCCCCACGGCTCACTCGGCAGGACACGGTCCGAATCACCACGGCCGGACCGAGTCACGCCGAGTGCAACCTGACCGTCAGTCCGGAATCAGCCGCCGCTCTTGCGCCGGAACGATCGCTGACTCGCAGCCGGGCCGTGAGCGCCGTGGATCTTCGACGTTGTGTTCGCGGCGCCTGCGGCGACGTCCGTCTGCGTGCCGCGCTTGCGCGCCAGAGCCTCCCGGAACTTGCGCTTCAGGTCGTACTGGCCGTCATCGCCGGGCGCCAGGGAAGGGCTCTCGGCATCGGCCGGCTCCGAACCCTCGTGCGGTTGAGACTCGGCAGTCATGGTGACCTCCTGGATTCGGATGGTGGAAGACACAGCTTGTCACGCCCAGCACAGCGAGGGACGGTCTCCGTGGTGCGGCCATGTGCGCGGTGAAGGTCAGGGCATCCACAGCAGGAGGACACTGACCGTATGTCCCTGCCCCAAGGGCATCGCTGCCCCGTTGACGGTCTTTTGCCCGGTGGCCCAGGCGGCTGGGAACTGAAACGGGACGGCGAGGCCGGATCCGGGGAAGCCTCGCTGGTCCCGCCGGTGCTGAGCAAAGACGGCACCCCCGCGGTTCGGAAACTCCAGATGCCCAGAGAGGAGACCACCGCCGCACTGATCGGGCTGCGCGCCGGGAACGGCAAGGGGATGTGCGGTTACTCGACCACGATCCGAGAGCAGCACCATGCTCATGGAGCGGCTGGACGCTGCCCGCACGCCGGCCTCGGGCGAGGACGACGACGTCGCGATGGGCATCCTCGCCGAGCTCCAGGCGCGGCAGGTGTCCGTTCCCGCGCCGCAGGGGCTAACAACTGATGCGTGATTCATCAGTGAACCTCAGTCTTCCTCTGCTGCTATCTTGATCTGGTGAAGCTTTCCGAGTGGGCGGTACGCAACGGCGTGCATTACCAGACCGCGTGGACGTGGGCGAAAGAGGGCCGCATGCCGGTCCCGGTGCGCCAGACGCCATCCGGCACCTGGCTGGTCGATGAGCCCGCTTCGGAGCCGTCCGGCCGGGTCGTGGCGTACTGCCGGGTCTCATCGGCGGACCAGAAGCCGGATCTTGACCGCCAGGTGGCCCGCGTTGTCCAGACGGCCACTGGTCTCGGCCTGCCGGTTGCGGAGGTAGTGACCGAG